>JADJFV010000015.1 GCA_016708435.1 Leptospiraceae bacterium
AGTCAGGATATGGATTTTGCAGATCCGATTTCTGCGATTCAGATGAAAACCCTGATTAAAAACTGCAAAGAAAATAAAATTACTCTTTACGATCTCACCAATCCAGATCAGGGGATAATCCATGTTATCGCTCCTGAATTGGGACTAACGCATCCTGGGATGACGATTGTTTGTGGGGATTCTCATACTTCTACACACGGGGCTTTTGGTACACTTGCATTTGGAGGGAGAATTGGAACAGAGTGAAAGTTAGATTTTTTATGTCACTCAAACTTTGGATTTCAGCAAAAAAGAAACCTAAAACAATAGAAATTCATGTAGAAGGAAATTTTACCACACACACGTTATCCTAAAAGATATTATTCTTGCATATCATTGGAAAAATTCTGGAACTGATGGTGCTACTGGTTATATGATTAGAAGATACCGGTAGGGCTATTCGTTCTTTTTATCGATGGAAGGTCAATATGACTGGCAGCACAATATATCGATTAAGCCGGTGCTCGTGCTGGATTTTTTGTACCTGATGAAACTACTTTTAAGTATATCAAAGGCAAAGACCATGCACTCAAAGGAAACTTTGATATAAACATAATTAAGGAAATGGGCATTCTTATATAGCAACCCCAGCCCAGGGCTGTTTTACTTTTGAGAGTAAGACGATTGTTTTAAAAAAGCAGAAGATATTTACTCCTACCGTCACATAGGGAACTTCTCCCAGTCAAGTTGGCAAGTTAGCAATTGATGTTGTCCCGAATCCTAATTCTGCGACTGATCCAACTGTTAAGAAATCTATCGAAGGCGCTCTTGCCTATATGGGATTACAAGCAGGTCAGAAGATAACAGACATTACCCTGAATAAAGTTTTCATCGGCTCTTGCACAAATTCTCGTATCGAAGACTTACGAATTGCCGCTTCTAGCGCTGTAAGAGGGAAAAAGTTTCCTCTAAAGTGACTGCGATTGTGGTTCCCGGCTCTGGCAGCGCGGGTCGTGTAAAGCGTCAGGCGGAAGCGGAAGGTCTGGATAAGATATTCGTCGAAGCTGGCTTTGAATGGAGAAATCCAGGTTGCTCTATGTGTCTTGCCATGATAATGACGTTTTCTCACGAGGAGATAGATGTGCTTCTACTTCTAATCGTAACTTCGAAGGACGTCAAGGTAAAGGCGGACGCACACACCTAGTTGGACCTGCAATGGCGGCTGCCGCTGCAATCGAAGGAAAATTTGTAGACATCAGGTATTGGAGTTAATCATGAAAGCAGATAACTTTGGTTGCGGCTCTTCTCGCGAGCACGCACCCTGGGCACTTGAAGACTATGGGTTTCGCTCGATCATTGCTCCTTCTTATGCAGATATTTTTTATAACAACTGCTTTAAGAATGGAATGCTTCCAATCGTTCTTCCTTCCGAACAAGTAGATGAACTTTTCAAGTATGTAGATTCTACTCCTAACGCAAAGTTAGAAATTGATCTAATGAGCCAAACTGTGAAAGCGGGTAATGGCAAATCCTACTCTTTTGATGTAGATCCATTTCGTAAAGACTGTCTCTACAGAGGTCTCGATGATATTGGATTAACGCTCGTTCATGAAAATTCTATTACTAGTTTTGAAAAACAAAGACGTAGTAAATTTAGAAAGTGTTTGAAAGAGAATAAAGGGAAATAAGAATTTACCACGGATGAACACAGATACACACGGATGGATTTGGCAAGGTCATTAAGTTAAGAATTACACAGTCATTTCGAACCTCAGTATGTGAGAAATCTATCTGACAAAAATAGTATGAAGTTAACCTTATACTATTTTTGTGGTATAGACCTTGCGAAGGCGTTGGGTTTGCGACTAAGCAAACGGGAGGACGGTTATACTGTTCGAGGTGACAGGAGTAAGCCCCTTATCGGTGTCCATCGGTGGTAAAAAAATTGTATTTAATATTTAAAGGAGAAAGTATGTTTAAAATTTTGTTAGTAGCAAGTTTAGTAGCGTTTAGTAGCATTGGCGTTGGAGCTCAGGATGTAAAAGACCTGATCGTAAAAGATGTAAAAGTAGGAACTGGAAAAGAAGCCAAAGATGGAAATACGGTTACTGTGCATTACACCGGAACTCTAACCAATGGTAAAAAGTTTGATAGTTCTGTTGGTAGAGGACCTTTCAGCTTTATACTTGGTCGTGGCGAAGTAATTAAGGGCTGGGACAGAGGCGTTAAAGGAATGAAAATTGGCGGCATACGCAAATTAACCATTCCTTCTCATCTCCGGATACGGAGAGCGTGGTGCAGGTGCTGACATTCCACCTAACGCAACACTTTTATTTGATGTAGAGTTATTAAAAGTAGAGTAATGGAAACATACACAGAATCAGAACTAGAACTTTATAAAAAAGTTCAGAAGCTAGCTTATGATTCTGTGCTAGAAGTTAAATCTAAATTATCCGCAGGAATTACTGAAAGAGAAGCGGCGGATTTATTAGATGAAGTATTACAAAAAAAAGGAGTAAGGAATTTCTTTCATACCTCCTTTGCCTGGTTTGGAGATAGAACATCCTTCACCAATTTCAATAGTTACTTTGACTTTCAACCAACTAGACGCAAATTAGAAAAAGGAATGTGTGTCATTTTAGACACAGCCCCTACTCTAGAGGGAAGAGCCTGCGATATAGGATATGCATTTGCCTTTGGAGAAAATTCAATAGTAGAAAAAGCAATTTTAGATTTGGAAATTTTTCGTAAATTAATTTTAGAAGAAATTCTAGCTGAAAGAACGTTAAGCGAAATCTATACCAAAGTTGATAAGCTTATTTCCGAGATGGGTTATATGAACTGTCATAAAATGTATCCCGCCGAAGTTCTAGGTCATAAGATTGGTCGCCTGCCATTTTTACAAATTCCTCCTTTTAAAGTTTTTGGATTTCATGCGCAAACTTTCCTGTATCTGCTAGGCGAGACTGCTCAAGCAATGATTCCAAAGTTTGGTTTTGAAAACAATACAGTGGTTCCATTTTGGAATGGTTCATCAAATCATCGAGCAGAACCCGGACTCTGGGCAATAGAACCGCACATCGGCAAACAAGATGTAGGCGTTAAATGGGAAGAAATCTTAGTCGTAACGGATTCTACCGCTTATTGGTTGGATGATGATTTGCCTCATGTGCTTAACTGGAAAAACCAAAAACCCAATAACTAATCGTTATATCCAGATCACAGGAGAATAATTTTATTTTCCCTTTTTAGAATCCAGTTGAATTAGAAGCTTTTGTATAATCAGATTCAGTAAACTAATGCTATTGTCATAACTCTCGCCTGCTTCTTTCGCCATACGAATGCTATTCATTGTAACCAGATGAGACTCTTTGTATTTTCCAAGTTTAAATAAAACCTGTGCATGTGTTTCATGGTTTAAAAAATTTGGTTCGAGTTGAATCGAGCGTTTAACAAGAGTTTCCGCCTTAGCTAATACCTTTGGATCTTTTACTTTTTCAGAAAGTCGCCATGCAATAGCGTCTAAATCTTTCCAATCATTCATGGAATATTTTTCGGCATAGGCTACGGCGACTATCGCATAATTTTTCCAGTCTTCATATTTAGCATAGTAAGACATTTTAGTTAGATAGATTTTTTTTTCGACTACGTCCTTTCCGTGTGCAGGATAGAATTTTTCGCGATTAGCCGTTAAATAGCGAAATGGTTTAGACTTGATATCAAGAACGAAATCATCCATGATTTTCCAATTCTTCTTTGATAGAAAATCATCCTGGGTATCAAAATAATCTTCAAGCAAATCGGCCTTAACCTCACCGTGCGCCTTAAAGGAAGCAAAGATTAACTCATATAGAGTTTTTTCATCCTTACCGCCTTTCTCATATTTTCTTTTCAATTCATAAAAGGCTTTTTCAGGCAAAAAGGTATTAGCCACTTCAACCAGAAATTCATCGACTTCAAGGGGACCTTGAAATCGATGAATAATTTTTCCAGAAGAGTCGAAGAAAAGATACGATGGATAAGCTTCTACTTTATACTTTTCTTTAAATAAAAGCCCTTCCTCTTTTTCCATATCCATCTTGATGCTTACAAACTTTTCACCAAAATAATCTTCTGCTTTTTTAGTATTATAGACATTATCATCCATCCATTTGCAGGGATTACACCAGACTGTATAGGCATCAATGAAAATGTATTTTTTTTCCTTTGTGGCTTTAGCGAGAACTTCTTTCCATTCTGCCTTCATAAACGGAATTCCTACTTCTTTTTTAGGAGCCTCTGTCTTAGAAGGCTCGCTCTTTTTTAAATTATCCACATTAGATTTAATTACTTCTTGCGGAAAAATTAAATTAACCACAACAAAATAAAAAGCAAAAATTATTCTTTTCATAGGATTACCATTACCTTTAGATTTTACTACAATATAAACTAATCTTCTGCAAGGACGACGACTTTATCTTCCGAAGTAAACCGAATCATGTCAGACTTCTTAGGATTGATAACAACGCCATACGCTTTTGATGCATCATTCGCATTGGCATGAATTCTATATCCTATTGCGACTTGTTTCTTCTGAGCTGCTGATTCTAGCACTGTGTAAAAATTCATTGGATCGCCCGTTCTCACATAATCAGTTACAGGCTTTAAATAGATTTCAGACCCTTCTGCTTCAAAGAGAATATCGAATACTTTCTTCAATTCTTTCTTTTCTGAAAGCTGTGAGAGCATAAGACTGATTATCCGATCACTCACTATATAATCATCTGCTTTAGTTACTTCGGCAAGGGCACGATTTTTGTTGTCGAGCATTTCACTCACGATGCTTAAATTCTTATTTGTTTTATTGGCAATATCTCTAAGGTGCAGTAAGCAAATTAATGTCTTTGCGTCAGCCTCTTGAATATCCATCTCATTCGTATAACAGAGTATGATAATATGATTGAAGGAAGAGACATCTAACGAGTCTAAAATTTTTCGGTCGGTAATATTGGCGTTAATCACCTTCACCTTTTGTTTCTTGAGTTTAATACTGCTTAGCTCCGATTCTGTTTCTTCTAACTCAGAAACAATTGTGATTTCAGAGCCAGTTCCTACATAGTTTTCTAACTCACTTATTATCCTTGCTCCTTTCTCATTCCATCCAAGAAGTAAAGTCTTTTCTTTCTTTAAACCTTCAGGTTTAGGCGACTGAAATAAATTTTCTTTTATTTCATAATTGGATTTTTCTGTTAATAGAATAGTGTCATCATCTTCTGCAATCACAATGATGCTGTCCTTTTCACCAAAGACTGTATCCATAGGAGGATTGATTGATACGATGCCATCTTTCGACATTACTCCAATAACAGCAGAACTCTCATAAGCAAAAATTACTTCTTTAAAAGTTTTACCTTTTAAAGAAGACTCTTCTTTAAAATAAATTTCAACTCCATCAAAATCAAGTAACTCAGTATATACCACACTTAACCCGGATTGTCTGCAAGTCTGAGCAGTTACACGGGCGATTAAATCTGGGGATAATACATAAGTAGCCTCATCTCCACCAACCAGATTTGCTGCGGCTAAGTTTTCTTGGTGCTTCATTTCTGCAACGATATGGTATTTCCCTGTCTTTCGATGAGGATTGTTAGTAATCGCCAAAATTGTTTTAATTACACTAATGTCTGGATTTGGATCGTCCGGTGCCATGACTACAATGGATTTCGCTTCATCAAGACTTACAACTTCCAAATCGTTTACATCCATAGGACTACCGGTTCTACAAATAATGCGAGTTGTTTTTCTATCTGGAATTTTGGAATTTAGTTCATCTTCCATTTCGACCTTGTCTTTGTCCGCGAGGATAACAATGCTTGCCCTCTTGAGACTTGAATTCGCTATAATAATTTCAGAAATGATAGGGAAAATTTTTCCACTCCAACCTAATATGAGGGTTTGATTTGTTTCTAAAACTCTTGATCTACCTTTGCGCATTTCTTCGAGCTTTGCATCGAGTCCAGATGTAAGAACCCCGATCAAACCACTCAAAATAAAAATTCCTCCAATCGTAACAATAAGCATGATAAGACGATACGACCAACCGTTATCCGCTCCATCCCCACCGACGGCTCCTGCGTCTAACGCATGCATCAAGCTTCGCCAAGTAGCTTCGAAGAATCCAAGCTTTTCATCAGCGGTTAGAGAAATTTGACCAACAGTAATTATGGTTCCTGCGATGATGACGATTAATAAGGAAACAAGCGCTAACCAACCAATGATCGCAATCGTTCCCTTTGAAAGTGTGTTTTCAAACTCGTATTTGATTCGTTCTTTAATTCCAACTTTTCTGCTCATATTTTTTTCCTAAAAAATGTTTCTTCAAGACTAGCATTAGCGATCAAAACGATGTCCAGAAATTGCTTGGTTCGATAGAGACAAATTGCGTTAGCAATCTACTTTTAAATCGGCAACAATTTCTGGACAGTAGCTGCGAGCGCGGCGGTTGCAGCTTTTCGCAACCGAAATGCAATTATTATACTCTTTTATTTTCGGCTAATTTTTGCAAGGTAAGTTATTTTTACATATGGGGAATTTCGAATATATGAATCATTTCCTCTTTGTGCTTGCACCATTTTTCCTGATCTTCGTTTCGTTTATCTGATACAACTACAATCTCATGCATTCCAAACCAAGACACGCCCTCTATATTGCAGTAGATAATTTCTCCACCTAACCCCGCGTTTCCTTCGCGATCCCCGAAAGGAAAATAATAAAGAATTCCCTTATCCAACATTTCCCATTTTTCAGGATGAAGCTCTCCTACCCAAAGGGCAGAAGACATCTGTGAAACAATAACAACTCTACCATTTTCAATGTCCATATCTGAATAATCCAGGAAGTTGACTGACCGAGGTAGTTTAATCTCCGCAATCACAACCCAGTCATCAGCAGTTTCTTTTAAGACTTGAATGCGTCCGTTTCCACGGGTCTTTTCTTTGTCGCTATTACAAAAATTTCCTTCGCAAAGTCCAAGAATAAAATTTTCTCCATTACGGGTAATGAACGTTATTCCCTCAAGACCTTTATTTTTCTTTTCTAATTCAAACTTGACAAACTTCTTTTCTTTGAAATTTAAATCTGCATCCAACTGAACAATTGCCGGATAATGTCCATTATTCCGCTCTAATGATTCAATCATAACATAAAAAGATGATGGCTCTAATTCGCGATAGGTAATTCCTTCATAATTTGATTTATCCAACAGTTTACCTTTTAAGAAATTGGAGTCCGAAAGTCCTGTAAGAGATGATTCGATTACTCCAATTGCAGCAGAATTATCGAAGACTACGTAAAAAAGATTTTCCTTTGCAAACACTCCACTACCTTCAAAATGAAAACTCTTTTGATGACCTTTGAAAAGCTTGTAAAACTTTTCTTCGCGAATAGCATTGGCAAGCACCGCCTTGCTCGGAGACCAAAAAGCTTTGGGGCTACTTTCGTGTCCATAGAGTCCTTCCTTTTCTCGCTGACAGGAAAGAAAAAGCAAAGCAAACAAATTGCAAAGAAAGTAAAAAAGAATTCGATACGAAATAGAATACATTTCCCTAAGCTACTAGAATTATTTTCTATGTCTATCTAAAACTTGGTTGTATAAAATGGACGAAGCAATAAGATTACAGAGAAGTGGATTTTGATTTTATTAAATTAATTTTACAGGCACCTGAAAAACAAGACATTGTGCCAATGACCGAACTTGCATTTCGAATTGGGATTGCAACATTCCTCGGCTTTCTCGTAAGCGGAGTATCCTATCTAACCTATACAGGCAAGAATTATGATCGTTCTGTCATTCACTCTCAAATTATTGTTACGATTGTTTTTTCTATCATGATCAATGTGATTGGTCAAAACCTCGCATGGGCAGTCGGGATTTTCGGGTCTCTAAGTTTCATTCAGTTTCGAACAACGCTGCGCGACGCGAAAGATACAGCAACTTTTTTCTATTCAGTAGTCACTGGAGTCGCTTGTGGAGCAGGATTTATAAACCTAGCAGTTTTTGGTTTTTTGGTGATGAGTGGGGTGCAAATAATTTTGAAGTATTTGCCACCACTAGAAGTTCATCACACATATATCAAATTTAATTGCAAAAATGTTGAATCGAAAGATGCAATTAAAAACTTTTTAAAAACACAACGGGTTAAATTTGAATTAACCGCAATCTCTGTAAAATCAGAAAACCTGACCTTTGCTGTGAGACTTCCAATGGAAGAGGCTTATGAAATCGCAAAAAAAGCAAAATCTAAAATACCGGAGATAATTGAAGGTTTTAGTTTAGATCGAGAGGTTTGAAATTGGTATGGCTTTGCCATGGAGGGGTATGTGCGGGTAATTTGGGGTATCCGGTCTTTGTGAAAAATGGATAGTCTATGAGGAATTGCTTTGTCGAAATTGAAAAACTGCGGAGTAGTAATCTCTGTTGTGACATAAGTATAACTTTGCAGCCAAGTCTAAACTGGGTGTCGCAGGAATTCCGACCGACCACAAGAAATACGATAGGGCTTGCGCAAAATCGGTAGAATCCGCAATTAGTAAGTAAATCAAAAACGCGGAGATTGACATCCCAAAACTAACTCGATAGAGTTTTAACTCAGCCCAATCAGCAGGATTAGGACGAAAGCCAATCTTTTTCAAATCCTGACCTTTTTCCTGATACTTTGTAGTTAGATTTGAATAAGCAGGAACTAGCCCATTGGAAATATGAATTCTATACTTAGATAGCAGATAAACGATATAAGCCCGCACTCCTCGATGTTCTCTGACTTTCGTATAGAATAAGGATAAATATTTTTCTGGAATAAGAATACTAGATCGAATATCACTACCTTTGTAGTTTTCTTTTGGAAAAGAAATTTTTCTATTTGTGACTGTTTTTCCATTTTCATATCCATCAGCAGTAAAACCAGCATATCGCTCCTTTGCTTGTTTCAGTGCCTTTCCTAGAGCCTCATTGAATCCGAGCGGCAACTCTTGATTTGGCGGAACAGGCGTGTTTTCAGAATCGTTTTCCCCAAAATTGCAACCTTCTACAAATTGGTTATTCTGAGTAAATGCATGTTCTTCATGTCGCAGGAGCAAATAGTTTTCTTCTTCCGAACTTACACGGGAATTTGGAAGCCACGTCCAAAGACTTGGATCATCCGCAATTTTCCCTGAATCATCATTTAATGAATTTACCAATCTCGGATCATCAGACATTATTTGAACATCGCCTTTTTCTGTCTGTTCATCTGATTTACCATTATCAGAAATTAAATCGTTCTGATTTTTTTCATTACTATCACTGTTCATTATCGATCCCCTATAATATCAAAATCATGCGCTTACAAAAAAATTTTGAATTAAAAAAAAGCTCTCTCCATTAATCTATATACCCTTCCTTTTTTTCTAATGATATATACTCAAGTCAAAGTGACTTTCGGAAAGATCATCCTGTAAATTTTGTTAATCCTGTCTAAATAATCTTTTTTCATAAAACCAAACTATCCTATTTACATTGGGTTTTAAAAAAGATTTTAGTGCGCTATCTTGTGTTTTTTTTTCAAGTTTTTATATTTTTTTAAACATATTGAAAAGTCTCCAAAATATCTTTTATAGAAATCATTGATTTTATTGATTCATTTCTTGTATCAATGTAAATCTTCTTGAATGCCAAATTATATTTTCAAAGTTCAAGGTTGCCATTGAAATATTTAGAACGAATTTCGCTCATTCCCATTTCAGAAAATACTGATGACTCAGTATAAAAAAGTTGACTCTTTCTATCATGCTAATTCGATTAGTAAGTAAGGTTCAAAAATGAGTAGTCATGATGAGAAAAATCCGTGCCTAATTTCCCTCCCTCGTGGAGGCTATTTAGTCAAGACAGATATTTCCGCAATTCAGTTTGGTTCTCCCCCGGAGACCATCAAAGATACAATGTTTTTAGAGGGTGGAGTTCCACAAGTTTTTGTATTACCATCAGAATTTTTTAGTTGGACAAAAGGAATCAGCGTTGCCGAATTAGAATTTCCCATATATTTTAATTTCTTCTTCAGAAAAAAACGAACCTTTATTATTTGCAGTGAAGAACAATTTCGGCGATTCAAGAAAGTTTTGCGTGAATCTATTTTTGGTCCTCGAAATCTAGATGTAGCAAAAGATTACGAATTGTTGAACGGTGACACCTATGTTCCTGATTTAAAATCAGAGCATAAATTTTTCAGTAGCACTTTTAAATTTCACGAAATGGTTGGATTCGGAATTTTTAAAGATGATCATTTCACTATTCAAGGAACCACAATTAAGAAGAAGGCTAACGGCGATTTTTCGGTCTCTATTGGATCACATCATATTACTGACGTTCCGGGTAAGATGGAATACAAAGCTTTTTATAATATCAGTGAGCGCCTACGCGAACCATTTATTCCACCTTTATTTGGCGTTACCTGCTTGGGTCCTAGTCATGGTTTTGATCCAGACGAAAATACTTCCGGCTTCATTATTTGGCTAAACCATTTTGGTATCATGGTAGATCCTCCCGTGAATTCTACTGAATGGCTTTTAGATTCAAATGTAAATCCAAAGTTCATAGACTCCATTATACTAACTCACTGTCATGCAGATCATGATGCTGGAACTTTTCAAAAAATTTTAGAGGAGGGAAAGATCAATATTTACACAACGGAAACTATTATGAATAGTTTTCTTTATAAATATTCTGCGTTTACAAATGTATCAAAGGAATATTTAAAAAGTCTTTTTACTTTTCATCCAATTAAAATTAATAAGCCAGCTTTCATCTACGGTGGCAAATTTGAAATGTTCTACACATTGCATTCAATTCCTGCGATTGGATTTAAAATGGAATTTCAAGATCAATCTTTCGTTTATTCTTCCGATCACAACAACGACCCAGAGATTCATGAAAAATTTCTGCGGGAAAATATTATTAGCCGCGAACGTTACGATGAATTAAGAAAATTTCCTTGGAACTCCAAAGTGATTTATCATGAATCAGGCGTTGCGCCATTGCATACTCCGATAAAATTTCTAGACTCGCTACCAGAAGACATTAAGGAAAAAACTGTTGTCTATCATATTGCGACCAAAGACTTTCCGAAAGAAACAAGTTTAAGACTCGCTAAATTTGGAATTGAGAATACTCTCTATTTTCCAGCAACTCCTCCCCAGTTCGAAAAAGCAAGCCAAGTTCTAGGCGTTTTAAAGAGTCTAGATTTTTTTGAAGGACTCTCAATTAGCAAAGCGATGGAGTTTATCAATATCGTAGAAGAAGTTACCTTTAAAAAAGGAGATTTGATTATTCAAAAAGGTGAGATAGCGGATAAATTTTATGTAATTTATTTTGGGAATGTGTCAGTCGTATCAGAAGGACTTGTTTCCAAGAAAGTATATGGCACCTATGATTACTTTGGCGAAGTAGCCTTGATTACAGATCAAAAAAGAACTGCGGCTGTGGTTGCTGAAACAGATGTCGTTGCTTATACTATTACAAAAGATAGATTTTTAAGTTTTATTAGTGGAACAGAATTTGAAAAAACGCTAGTAAAAGTAGCAAAAATGAGAGATGCCGAGTCCTGGAATGTTCTATCTAGTAGCGCCTTCCAATCATTAACCGCAACTCAAAAAACACTTTTAGAGTCCATGCTCAATCCGGTTGAAATTCATCAGCCATCTATCCTAATTCAAGAAAGCACACCTTTGGACAAAATCTATATTATCCGTCAAGGCGAAGTTAAAGTAGAAAGACGGGGAAAACTGAAAGGCATTTTGAAACGAGGAGACTTTGTTGGATCCATGCTCAGACTTAAACGGGGACTTCCATCTGAGTTTACCTATATCAACGAAGATTCTGTTTCTCTTTATTCAGTCACACATGCAGACGTTGTTCGCTTTGTTACAAAAAATCCAGGCTTGATGATGAAACTTGTCTACGATTTCAGTGACCGATAAGTAAATTTTTATTTTACCACAACTTCTTTCGCAATGTCTTCTTTGCGGATAAAGCCATATAACCCTGTCTTTTTTACCGCAGCAAATCCTTCCGAAAAACTTTCCCCATTTTCAAATTGCGGTTTCACCACATAATCCCCAAAACGATTGATATATCCAACTTTATTATTGACTGCTACAACTGCGAGATCTTCGGAGAATGAATCTGCAAAATCATACTTAGCTTCGATTATTACCTTACCAGATCTATCGAGATAACCATACTTTTCCCCTTTCATGAACACTGCTCTTCCTTCCTTGAAATAGAATGCATCGTGATACATCTGCTCTAATTCTGGTTTTACTATCCATTCGCCTTTCTTGTTGATATATCCGTATTTACCGCCGACACGCACACGGGCTAAACCCTCCGAAAAAGAATTTGCAAAATCAAAACTATTCTGAATTGCCCGCCTACCATATCTATTAATAAAGAAAAACTTCTCATTTTGTTTTACAACAGCAAGCCCTTCTCTAAAACTATTCGCTTCTTGAAAATGAAGGGAAATAACAAGTAGCCCCTTCTCGTCAATATATCCAAATTTTCCACGTTGGCTAACACAAGTTAGTTCTTTTTGAAAGGATTCGACTAAATCATAAATTGGTTCGATGATGACTTTTCCTTTCATGTCGATAAATCCATATTTGCCGTTCGATTTAAACCAGGTAATTACGTCTGTAAAATTTCCTGCTTCTTGGAATTGCAAAGGTATTACAATCTTTCCGTCCTTTCCTATGAAACCCGTTTTATTATTCTTAACAACCCTCGCAAGTCCATATTGAAAAGAGTAGTTCGGATAATCATAATTAGTCGGAATCACTAGTTTGCCTTCAAGATCAATATATCCTTCTTTTACTTCTTTCCTCTCCTGATACTTTACATAAGCAAGTTTATCTTGAAACGATTCTACGATTCCAAATCGCGGCTCTATATGAAATTTTACTTTTTCTTCATTCCAAATTAATTTGTATGATGGCTCTGGCTTTACTATGCTTGCAACTTCTTCCCATTTTTCTTCTTTGCTTTCTGGAATCACGGAAGGAACCTCTGTCTCAGCTTCAACGAGGATCGGTTCTTGTTTTTTTTCAAAAAGGTTACAAGAAAGAAAAGCTAAAATAAAAGGGCATACAAAAATTAGTCGAAAGGAAATGTTCA
The DNA here is from genome assembly GCA_016708435.1 of Leptospiraceae bacterium. Taxonomy (NCBI): domain Bacteria; kingdom Pseudomonadati; phylum Spirochaetota; class Leptospiria; order Leptospirales; family Leptospiraceae; species Leptospiraceae bacterium. The sequence goes on from JADJFV010000015.1 coordinate 13,163, forward strand.
TGAGGATAGATTTCTTGTATCCGAATAGCTTTCAAGGAAAAAAGGGGATATCTATACATTCCAGTATCTCGAATAAAGATTGAAATTTATCTTGCAGATGATATTCTGTAAAGATGTTCCAATTACAAACCTTTCGACTCTTGAAATTAACTATCTTGGTATTAGGTTTACTCGTCGGTTTAAAAGGATACTCATCTCATTTATTTTCACACTCAGAAACCGTGGAGGAAAAAAACAGAATCTACATCGCCAACCTTAGTATCGCCAATGACGTTCCTGAAACCATACGAGAAAGCATCATCACAAAACTCAAATCTCATTTAGTGGAAAAATTTGGAGGGAGTTACAATATTATTTCTCAATCTGACTTAGATTTGCTTTTACGACAAGTGGAAAGCCTTCAGCGGCAAGGACGTGATACAAAAGAAATCCTTTCAGAGATTGCCGACGCACGAGATGCAGATGAACTAATTCACGGAAAAGTTTTTAAAGATCAAGGTCAGATTAAACTTCTTTTAAATAATCTAAAACGCGATCCAAAATCAAAAGATTTTTACACAAAATCAATAGTCGATATTTCTTTTTTTGAAAATGATTTTGATTTTTATATCAAGGAAGCTGCTATTAAAATTTTGAATCCTCGTTATAGAATTAAAAGCGGCGAATCAGTAATAGCCGCAGAAAAAAAGAATTCAATTTCAAAACCAGAAACTATTAATTATTCAGAAAATAAAATAGTTTCTATAGGAAACGTTGGATGGGGCAATTTTGAGGGTCTAATGAAATGGGATGACGCGGTCGATATATGTGAAAGCAAAGGTATGAGGCTTCCAACACCTGAAGAATTGCGAGACATGGCACAATTAAAAAATCATATTCTACGAGAGCCTTGCTGCGTTTTTTGGTCTTCTAAATCGAACAGTAAGGATTCTGATTATGCTTATTACATAGACATCAACGATGGCTACGGAAATTATTACCATAAGGATATAGACGTCAGAGTCCGCTGCGTTAAAAAATAATCTACATGAATGAAAAATATACACTAGAAAGAAAAGGCGAAAAAGCTTCCATTTATCTAAGACTTTTCTTAGTTACCATTTTCTCTCTCGGAGTGATTGTAGGAGTCCTAGTTCAAAATGAAGTTCCTAAAATTATTGGCAACTATTTAACAGGGATTTTCATTTACAGTCTTTCTATTGTAGCTTCGCTTTATAACCTTTCCCGTGAACGTTACAATCCCTGGCTTAAATACTATGGCATCGTTTTCGAGTTAATTGGATTTGCATTCGTAATTAGCGGCTATTTACGGTTTGACTCGAAAGACGAAATTGCCAGAGGAGTAAGAAGTATAACCTTATTCGGTGTCTACTTTCTATTAATCGCAGGAGCCAGTTTACGTTTTTCTCCCAGGTTTAGCCTAATAGCTGGTATCCTTACATCATGCCTATTTACCATTCTATCAATTATTTTCGTGCAAGTAGTAAAGAGAACTCCTGGTCCCGGCGCTCCATTTGACATGTCCTTTGTAGTTATAAATAGTTTATTCTTATGGGCAATGGCAATTACCACTACAACGTGCACTCGATATGTAAGAGAGTTAGTAGAAGAGCAGATTGAATCTAAAAACAAAGCAAATGAACAATCCGAAAGTCTAACTAAAATTATCTCCGAAACAAAACATGCTATAAGTGAATTAAACTTAGTCTTTAGTAGTATGAATGAAGTAGTGACAAGTAACAAAAATCTCAATCATGAACAATCACAACTCATGGATGAAATTAGCAATATTATTGATCAATCGAATGCAACTACTCATAGTATATTAACTCTTACCTCAACCCAAGATAATATTTCTGAAAAAAATTCAACCTCCTTAAAAGACCTCAATTCTGCAATGCTTGAAGCAGAGCGGGTAAATCAAATTATCTCCATCAAAGGAAGTGATGCATTAAAACGAGCAGAAGCTGGAGAAGGAGAACTAAAAGATACCGTTCAAGAAATGGAGAATATTAAAAACATTTCGACAAGGGTATCACATATTGTTTCCATTATTTATGGAATTGCAAAGCAAACCAATCTACTTGCTCTAAACGCTGCAATAGAAGCAGCAAGAGCAGGAGACCAAGGAAAAGGTTTCGCGGTGGTAGCCGACGAAGTAAGTAAACTCGCCGACCTCGCTGGAAGAAATGCGTCTCAAATAGGCGAATTAGTCAAGGAAATGAATGCAGCGACCCTAAAAGGAGCAGGCAGAATTCAATCAGTCGTTAATTCTATCCGCGATATTGTGCAGGGAATTCGACTAATCGTATCAGAGCTTCATGAAATGGATGAAAAGGTTAAAAAAGAAATGGTTCTAATTAAAGAAGTTCTAAATCAGAACTCTGAAATGCAGAGCATGTCTGGCAAATTAAAATTAACCTCAAATGATCAGGGAAATTACAGCAAGGAAATCTTACAAAACATCCAAACTATTCACTCCCGCTCTCGTAAAATTTTACAAACGGCAGTCGTGTTAGAGGAAAACACCGAATTACTGCAAACGATTACTGCGCGATTGAATCAAAATATTAGTTCATAATTCACTCTTTCAGAAAAGGAAGTATTTCATCCGCTAAAATCTTAGCACTTAGAATATTTCCCTCGGAAGTTGGATGTCCGTCTTCAGGAAGCATGTAAATAAACTTATTCTCTTTACGCATTTCAATATCCGCTTCTCGAAATTTAGCGAGGGGATTAACATGAGTAACCCCATGTCTCTTGCAAATTGCGTCAATAATATTTTCCGGTGTATTTTCCTTATCAAACTGAGGCTCATAAATTCGCACAAAAATTGGATAGGTATATACAATCAGTTTAAATTTTTTGGACTCACTCAATCTTTTCATTTTAACAAGAGTCTCTTCCCATTCCTTCCACAACTCCCATGTCTCAACATCTTCCGTTCTTGTATAAGGTACGATTTTTCCTTCATTTCCTAAATAATAGAACGTAAGCAAATTCTCGATATCTTGCTTTCCTATCTTTGCTTTCATAAAAGCCATTACATCATTTGGCCAGGCAATATGCGATATATGCGCCTTAGCCCCAAACTTCCCTCCTATGAGTTCATTTTGTTTCATTTCTTTTAATTGTCTTAGAAAAATTTCTCTTTCTTTTTTATATTTGCCTGCAACAAAAAAACGAATCGGACCGAACCAACCAATTTTTTTTAGCATATCATATGTAAACGCATCCGTGCTACTCTTCTGTTTTAAATCAGCAATATCATTTTCACAAAAAGTAAGTAAAACAACATCGGGAGCAAATTTAAGATCATAATTTTTCAAACTCTCATATGAATGGGTGATTGTAGATGCTGTCATTCCTGCATTTAATACTTCAATGGCTTTTACATTCTCAGGCTTTCTCTGATTTAAAACTTGCTCTAAATGACTTGAAACAGTATTTTGATCTGAAACTTTCCAGCCCCATGTAAAACTATCACCTACTGCAATTACTCGCTTTACTCCTGGAACCTTTTCTTTTTGAACGGGTATCGTTCTCCTATAACCAGAAAAATAAGTAACATTCTCTCCGGCAAAATTTAACGTTAAGCCATCCGGAGTAGATTTTCTTAATTTAGATTGAGGTAGATAAATAAGTATATCTCCTTCCGTAAGCTCTTTTTCAAAATTCGGATTATCTAGCCTAATGTTAGAATCTAAGAATGTATCAAACCTAAATCCAGGAATATGATTTATCTTACATAAGCCAATGAAAAACCAATGTAACAAGAGGATAAATAATAGAAAAGTAATAAGACTAAAAGAAAAAAGTTTAAATGTTTGCCTGTTTAAGTATCTCAAACGGAATCCTCTGATAATTTGCAGAAATATAATGCTACAAATGAAACGAGACGATAAATCTTCAAGAAAAAAACATCGTCACCACTTATCTAATTTACAAATTGAGTCCTCTTAAAATTATTATCCCTGTATGAATATTTTGGGAATATCTTGTTTTTATCACGATAGTGCAGCTGCCATTTTAAAGAATGGCGAAGTAATCGCAGCTGCACAGGAAGAGAGATTTACTCGCAAGCGTCACGATGCGAATTTTCCAAATCGCTCCATCGAATATTGCCTACAAACGGCAAATATTAAAGTAAGCGATTTAGACTATGTAGCTTTTTACGATAAACCTTTTTTGAAATTTGAGCGCATCATCGAATCAGCGCTCAGTGCAGCACCGAAAGGATTGCCTACTTTCATGAAAGCGATTCCTATTTGGATGAGCCAGAAACTATTTGCAGGCGAAGAAATCAAAAAACAATTAGGTAAAAAGGAATTCAAAGGAAAATTAATTTTCCCTGAACACCATGAGTCTCACGCCGCAGCAGCTTTTTTCCCTTCTCCCTATTTAGATGCCGCTTTTCTTACAGTCGATGGTGTAGGAGAATGGACAACAACTAGCTTCGGAGTAGGAAGAGACAACCGAATCGAAATTTTAAGCGACATCAAATTTCCTCATTCACTTGGGTTACTATACTCTGCCATTACTTATTATACAGGATTTAAAGTCAATTCCGGTGAATACAAAGTAATGGGATTAGCCCCTTATGGTGAACCAAAATATGTGCAGTTAATATTAGATAACCTCATAGATCTAAAAGAAGATGGCTCTTATAAAATTAATTTAGAATACTTTGATTACATTGGCGGAGAAAAGATGACAAACAAAAAGTTTGATCAACTTTTCGGAGCACCTGCGCGTAAACCAGAAACTAAATTGGCACAGCGCGAAATGGATCTTGCGCGCTCGATCCAAGAAGTTGTAGAAATCGTAGTTTTAAAAATGGCTAAACATATTCACAAGACAACGGGCATGAAAAATCTTTGTCTATCAGGCGGTGTTGCACTGAATTGTGTGGCTAATGGCAAAATCCTCCGAGAAGGTCCGTTTGATGATATTTGGATTCAGCCTGCGAGTGGTGATGCTGGCTCTGCTCTTGGGGCTGCGCTCATTACTCACTACCATGTAAACAATGCACCTAGAAAAGGAACCAATTTTGCAAAGATGCAAAAAGCTTCCTACTTAGGTCCTGAATACAGTGAAGAATACATCGAAAATTATCTCAAAACAAACAATATTCCTTATGAAAAAGTAGCAAAGACCGAAGTTGCAAAGCGAACTGCAAAAGTTCTCTCAGAAGAAAAAGTAGTCGGCTGGTTTCAAGGTCGCATGGAATTTGGTCCAAGAGCTTTAGGTGCTAGATCAATCATTGGAGATCCTAGATCTCAAAACATGCAATCTATTATGAATTTAAAAATTAAATTCAGAGAATCCTTTAGACCATTTGCCCCTTCAGTATTGCGAGAAGATGTTTCTAAATACTTTGAACATAACGGTGATTCTCCTTATATGCTAATTGTTGCCCCTGTCAAAGATTCAATTCGAATTAAAATGACACCAGAGCAAGAAAAGCTTTTCGGAATCGAAAAACTAAATGTGCCAAGATCTACTTTGCCTTCTATTACCCACGTTGACTATTCTGCGAGGATTCAGACTGTTACCCGCGAAGATCATGCAGCTTATTATGATTTAATTTCTGAATTTAAAAAATTGACTGGCTGTAGTGTTGTGGTCAACACTTCGTTTAACGTTAGAGGCGAACCAATCGTATGCACACCTGAAGATGCTTACAGATGTTTTATGCGAACAAACATGGACTATTTGGTTGTAGAAAATTTTATCTTGGATAAAACAAAACAACCTGAACTAAAAAATGATAATGACTGGAAAAATGAATTTGAACTCGACTAACCAAGAATCTAAAGACAAAGAATTAAAGTCCTTCTCTCTCGGCGGTGGAATATTTTTATCAGCACTTGCAGCGTTTTTGTATTACAAAGAGAAAATTGAAATTTCTTATGCGTTAGCAAGTCTGGGTAGTGCATTCCTACTTATTCGAGTGATAAATTTCAAATGGATTCTACCGGTTCACACTGGTTGGATGAAGTTTGCTCATATATTAGGAGTTGTTAATACTCGTATTATTTTATTTGTGGTATTTATCCTTACAGTTGTTCCGATTTCTCTTTTGCTCAGACTCTTTCGAAAAGATATTCTCGATAAGAATTTACAGAAAGAAGCGGTCACTTATTGGAACGAACGACCAAAGAAAGAAATGAATATCAAACACTACGAAAGACATTTTTAAAGAGGTTATATGTTATCTTTAGTAAAAGAATTTTTTGAATTTTTAATGGAACGTAAGAAGTTTTGGCTAATCCCAATTATCTTCTTACTAGTATTATTATCAGTATTGCTAGTTATGACTCAAGGGTCAGCAATTTCTCCGTTTATCTATACTTTATTTTGATCTACATTTATTGCGATGGGGCATCTCGGGGAAATCCAGGACCTGCCTCCATCGGAGTAGTTGCCTACAGAAATAGTGAATCAACTGAAGTAGTTTTCACTATTTCTGAGAAGATCGGCAAAGAAACAAATAACGTAGCCGAGTGGACAGCCTTGCTTTTCGCCTTGCAAAAATGCAAAGAATTATCCGAAAAAGACCTCAAAATTCATTTAGATTCTGAATTAGTTGTGCGTCAAATGCAGGGGATTTATAAAACAAAAAATCCTGAGCTTCAAAAAATAAAGCAACAAGTTGATGCTCTAAGAAAAGATTTTGCTAGCATAGAATTCAATCATGTGCCAAGAGAAAAAAACAAAATGGCTGATAAACTTGCCAATCAGGCTCTAGATCAAAAATAAAATCAATTCCGACTTAATTAAGTCTTGATTTATTACAGGTTATCTATATAAGTGTGCAAAAAAATAATTAACGGTGGCTTCGATGACTTTGAGAACAATCAAGATTATACTTTGCACTCTCCTCTTTTTAAGCATAGAGATTTATTCAGATACGTTTATTCTAAAAGATGGTAAGAAAATTAAGGGAACACAAATTGAGCGAACAAAACAAATCCTTAAATACAAGGACGTAAATGGTAAAATAAAAACCATTCCTATTGCAAAGCTAAAATCTGTTACACTCGATAAGGCAGTAGAAACAATCCCGACTAAAACTGCAAAAGAACCGACTGACGACTCAAAACAAAATGATTCTAGTCTAGCCGAGAAGATTAAGGAACTCTATGAGAAAATAGAAATTCTAACAGAGAAAAATAAAGAGCAAGACGAGAAGATAAAAGAACAAGCAAAGAAAAACGAAGAGTCTTCCGCAAAAGAACCATTATCCCCTTCAAAGGATATTACAAATACGACAAATAAAGAAAAGGAACAATATACTTCAACTGCCGGATCGAAAAGCGTGCATCCTCATCCTGCTCATCCATCAGAAGAAAATAACGAACCGAGTATTGAATTAACACATGAAGTGGTCTCGGACTTTATTTGGCGTGGAAATAGTTATGGCGGAGAATATTTAAGCCGAAGAAACAACACTGCCTACAATGGCACGACCCAATACTGGGCATATCAACCAAACATCAGACTGAATGCTCCCATTAAAGGTCTTTATTTAGAATTTTGGGGTAATCTGGCGTTAGTCGGTAGAGAAGATAGGGATTCGGATATGCGGATATTCCAAGCTAGCCCCGGTGCTGGCGCCATTGATCCAAATGCAATGTTTTCAAAATTAGATTCTATTCAAGCTGATCCATCCACAAACAATGTCATCAACTCAGGATTATTCTTTGACCCCGCTCAAAATATTGTAAATGCAAAATGTGAATCAGATGGAGCAAACGGTTGCACTGATCCAAGTGTATCCTTTGTAGATCCAAGATCAGTAAAAAAGCACAAAGAGAAAAATGGAATGGCAAGAACAGATGGAGGTTTCACCACATTTGCCTACAACTTTCAAAATAAAAAATTCGGCGACATTACCTGGGGGATTTGGTTCTATTATCAATTTGATAAAAATGCAAAGTATTCTTGGGATGAATATTTCATTTTTTGGGGATTGCCTTTCTTAGAACAAACTCTCAAACCAACCATATCATTTTACACACAATCCTCCTTTGATTACAACTCAATCTATGCCGGCGGGCATTATGGTTCGTTTGCTGTTTCTCACACCTTCTTTGAAGGGAAATTTTTTAGAGTTCAACCTTCCTCTAATCTTGGTTACAAATACCAAAACGATAACATCAATCAGAAATCCGGATTTTATGATTTAAGCACAAGTCTAAAGTTCTTTTTTGCTGATTTCTTTTTTAGCTTAAACCATGTTTATCGACCTGATGTATATATGTATGACAATGACACCTGGTATTACACTTTGTCACAAGGAACCCAGGCACAACCAAATAGAAGTCAGTATGATGGAAAAACGGTCGATCCTTCGAAGTTATACGGTGCAAAAAATGAAGCAGTCTATTCTGCGATTGATAAACTAGATGCTCCCAATGAATTAAAAAGTTATGCAAAAGCAGAATACCAGTCGCAAAAAATTGTCCAAAACTTATTTTACATTAGTTTTGGTTACAATCAAAAGTTTTAATTCTAATAAAAAGTCCATTCACATTTGTGGGTAAGAATAATTATCCACAAATATAATTTTATTGGAAGCAAACCTAAGCTAAACTATGATTTGGCTTCTCAATTATATGTCAATAAACCAAACCCATTGCGCAAAGCCAAAAAAAAGATAGAAATACTAGCAAAGGATTTAAGTATGGGGATATAGACAAGCTAGTTTGATTTTAGTAATTTGTCATCCTGAGCGTGTCGAACATTTCTATTGAGTATGGATTCGACAAGCTCATCATGACACCGAAAACTACTTTGACTTGAGTATTTAATCTCTATTCGAAAAATATAATTAATCTAAAATCACTTTAGATTCTACAGGATTAAATGAACCTATGAACATCATTCACGCGATAGTCGGAATATCTCTTTTTCTACCAATACCATTTGGACTCTACTTAGAAAGAAACTTTTTAGGAGAAGACTTTCCTATTCTTTTTGGCTTACTCCTTCAAGGTATCCTAGGAAACATTATTTTATTCTATGTCCGAGGCTATGAACATAAAAATCTAAACAAAATTTTCTTCGGATACTTTATTTTTTTCTTAGGGCTATCCGGGTCTTATCTATCAGGAAAAAATTTCTTACTTCTTTTCTTCTGGGAAATTTCAACGGTAGGCGCCATATTCATTTATCTCGGTGGACCTTTTACTGTGAAAGGCATTAGAAGTATAGTTGCACTATTTCTCGCAAGTAGTATCTCTATGGTCTTACTCTGTGTATGGATTTTTTTACCGGAAAATGATCCAACGGGATTTTACTTTTTACTCATTGCTTTGCTTATTAAATCTGCATTTTCTGGGTTGCATCTATGGCTTCCCGAAGCCCACTCGGGACCGCCGGCTCATGGCTCAGCAACCTATTCGGGGCTAATGATCAATCTCCCCTTCATTCTATTTCTCCGATATAGTCCCACGAGCCTCGCGACTTTCGGTCCAATCGAGTTTTTAATTTTCTTTTCTGGACTTGGAATTTTTTTAGGAGGAATCTCCTCTTTCTTTCATTCAGATTTAAAAAAGACACTTGCTTATAGCACTGTAGAAAATAGCAATTTTCTTTGGCTTAATCTTTTGATTTCTAAGTTTTGGATGGGCAATGAAAATCCAATCCTAAGCCAGCTTGGTTATGCTTTTCTCATTTTGTTCTATATCACACTAACGCATCATTCTATTTCCAAAATATACCAATTTCTTTCCTTTGGTTATTTGGCAAAACTCGGCGGCTCTACTAATACAGACGAATGCAAAGGAATCGGCAGAATTTCCGGCTTACCGTTCTTAGCCTCAAGCATGGGAAGTCTGAGCTTTGCAATGATCCCTGGAACCGTTGGTTTTCTTTCTGAATCCACTTTTCTCTATTTAACAACAGTAGTCATAGATCTTCCCTTATCAGCGTCTACTCTCATTTTGCCGGCACTGGTATTTATTTGCACAGGACTAGTCGTTGGTAGTGCGGCTCATCTAAAGCTTTTCCTGACTCTACTTTTATCTGTTCCAAGAAATCCACCGAAAGAGCAATTAATACCTTCTCCCTTCTTATCTAGATCCTTATCTAGCATTGGTATATTAATATTAGCCATTCCTATTCTGATATGGATTCCTTTTTATTCTTTTGATATTCTTCGTTCTAACCTTTCATCCAATTTCATCTTTTGGATTTTTCAGGTTTCCGGCATATCTATATTAGTCATTGCATTCGGGATAATTGTATTTACGACAAAGTTTTCTCATAAGATTAAAACCAGACAACTCTGGGATTGCGGAAGTCAGTTTCGTGGTCATGAAGTTTCCATTCCAGGCTCTGTCATCTCAGATCCAATGTTTGAGACAATGGGAAAATACTTACAATTGGGTAGCGGAGAATCACGAATAGACTCTTCCATATTAAATTTAATCACGCGAATCTTGAATCTTGGGAGATTCTGGAGTAAGTTTTTTGAGACAGGAGATTTATCTACCTACCTTTTTCTTTCTGCTGTTGGCTTATTATTTTCAATTGGAATTTTATTGGCATACCAAAGCTTTCTCGGGGTAAATTTATGAACAATCTTACATTGACAATTTTCATAATGGTCATAACTTTTTTTACTCTTCCGCTTTTTACGGGCGGCATTATTCGCAAAGTGCGCGCAAGGGCGCAAGGAAGAAAAGGTCCGCCTCTTCTACAGAATGTAAACGATATTATCCGCTTGCTTCAAAAATCTCCAATTGACGGAGTCCTTTCTGGAATCTTCTGCGAAATAGGTCCTGTGTTTGCCCTTTTTTCATCTCTGATGATTTGGTCTATTGTAGTTTTTGAATGGTCTCCCTTTATCATGATTCCTTTTTTTCTAGGGCTACAAAGAATTGCACTCACAGGCTACGCAATGGAAACCGGCACTTCTTTTGGAGGACTCGGCACCTCTAGAGAAATTTTACTTTTCATCGCGACAGAGCCTATCATCATTTTCTTAATCATTGTTGCTCAATCCAAAATGTCGATGGTCTTTTCATGGGTTGGATTAGTGTTAGGTGCACTCTTTCTTTCAGTGAGCATTGTAGCAATATTGGCTGAATTAGCTAGACCGCCGTTTGATGACCCTAGAACTCACTTGGAATTAACCATGGTGCATGAAGCAATGTTACTCGAAGCTTCTGGAAAATCCATGGCGTTATTCGAAATAGGATACCAAATAAAAATTGCAAGCTTTATGACTTTTATCACAAAACTTGCATTAGAACATTCTCATGATATTTATGGATTGGAAATTCCTTCCTTTCTCACAAACTTGGTTTCCTTCGGGGGCGCACTCCTGTTAGCCGCTGTCATAGGATACTGGGAAGCCGTTAGCTCTAGAAGAAAATGGACTTGGGTTCCCGAAACCATCGGCTTAACTTTCTTATTCTTAATTGTCTTTGGAACATTGGTAAAACTAATATGATATTTGATTTAATTTACTTACTACTTCTTTTGACTGGAATCATTATCCTAGTAGAGAATAGATTGTCCAGACAAATCATTGTGATTGCAGTGCAGGGCTTTTTACTTTGCGGCTCTGTCTTTCAAGTGTATAACTTCAAAGAGTTTCACTTCTGGATGTTAATCGTTCTTATCCTCACCTTCAAAACTTTTTTGACTCCTTATATCTTAATCACGACTTTAAAAAGACTGAAGATGACCGAGCATACAAATCCAAGATTTGGTTATTTTATTACACTTTTACTTTTTATTCCAGGTTTATTTGCTGTTTTAAAAATCAGCAATGGATTGAAAGAACTTCCTGTGCAAATTGATAAAGTAGGTTTAATATATGTTTTGCTTTTAATCTACCTTGGAATTTTAACATTCATAGCCAGAAGACATTGGGTAGTTTTAATTATTGGCTTTGTTATGTTTGAGAATGGTGTATTTCTACTAACGCTTATTTTAAACAAAGGCTTACCATTTGGAACAGAGTTGATTGCATTCGTAGATGCGCTTCTTGTTATCGTTGCGGCGGTATCATTGCAAACACGAGTAGATTTTTATAAAAATTTATTGAAGGATAGAAGATGAACCTATATACACTAACAGCCGTTAGCTTTGTTATTTTTCTAAATCTCTTTTCTAGCGTTTACTTCGCATTTACCAAAAGTGATGCGAGCGTGCGACGTTGGTCTCCCCTGATTGGGGCATTTTATTTTGTATTAATCATCTCCTGGTTTATGACAGATTTTGCAACACAGTGGGTTTTGATTGAAGCCTGCACTCTCATCGGAGCCCTTCTCATCTCCATGAGTCAAAACGAAAAGGCGACTAACGTTGCTTGGAAATTTCTATTCTTAAATTCTTTCGGAATGGGCATTGCGTTTTTGGGATTGGTAATTCTTTCTTATGGAGTTCACAATGTTGTATCCATGAATATCAATGTCATCATGCAAAATATCCAAGCAAAACAAAATCCAATTATCGAAGTAGGGATTTGGCTCATTGTATTTGGATATTCCACAAAACTGGGATTATTCCCGAATCAATATTGGGTGAGTGATACTTACTCGGAAAGTCCTAGTCAAATATCCGCATTGTTTGCGTCCTTAATTCCAGTTTCGGTTTCGATTGCTCTTCGTCCGCTTGTAAAAATGGATGAGCTAATGCTCATTCCCCACTTCAGTTCAAAAAACGCCCTACTCGTTATGGGAGTGGCGACAATGATTTATAGTATCTTAACACTTTACCAAGTGAGAGACATACGGCGAATTACCTCTCTGATCGCACTGTTTCACAACGGGGCAATCGGTGTTTTCCTCTGGCTCAATACTTCGGATGAAATTTTTTATTTAGCTCTTACGAGTCTGGTTGTAATTAAAGCTTTAATTTTTGGATCTCTTGGAGCTCTTCGACTAGATTTATCAAGTAGAATCATTGACGATATAAATCCAAAAGATGGATTACATCCAATTTCAAAATTTATATATTTGGGTTCCATATTTATGGCGTTTGCCGTTCCAATTTCTCCCATGTTCTTATCGGACATGATGGCAATGCGTATGGCTGTCAAGCATTCCTATTACTGGTATACGTTAGTTCCATGTCTTGGAATTACATTCTTCGCAATTACACTTTATAAAATACTTCCAATCATGAACATAGATTCGAGAGGTTTCAAACCTGAAAATATAAAAATGATTAGAATACGAATTGGCTTAACTTTGTTCTTATTCGCCATTGCAATTCTAATTGCTGCCTACGGATTTTATATGTTCTCAACAGGAGGACTTGACAATGCCTAAATCACTCCGATATAATATAAATACTGGAATTTTCAAGCTCGATAGAACGGGAGAATACTTCACATTTGCCCAAAGTCCAACGAGTATCAAAATGAACTCTGTAAAAAATTTCAAGGCAGAGGATAATTACAATAATCTGGAATATCCATTAGCACTACTTAGGCATAGCCTTGGAAAATCCGGAGGCGAACTCGAAGACTATAGCCTCGATCCAGATTATCTAAGAACAGAAGAAAGAAAAAGAGAATTGTTTGTTGCGGTTAATTCTGATAAGACGCTAAAGAATTTAGAATATCGAGGGCTAAAACTTCCCATTGGAAATAATAGCTATTACCATGTAGTTGGTCCTATACACGCTGGAATTATTGAGCCAGGTCATTTTCGTTTTTATGTTACAGGAGAAGTCATCCAGTTTCTACATATTCGATTAGGATTTCAAAAGCGTGGAATTTATAATTTATTAAAGAATAGAACTGCAATGCAAGCAATGCCATTAGCCGAAGCTATTGCATCTGATTCAACCATTTCCTATGCAACAGCCTTTGCAAATGTATTCGAGCAAGCAGCCGGCATGAAGTTATCGGATGAAACAAAACTTCTGCGATTAGTTCTTTTGGAAATCGAAAGAGTAGCCATTCATATTGCCGATTTAGGAGCCATTGCAGGAGATATTGGTTATTATCCTCTACTTGGAGTTTGCTCTACAGATAGGGGAGTTCCACTCGGGGTAATGGAGACCTTGACCGGCTCTCGTTTTGGAAAGGCTTGCATTTTCCCCGGAGAGGTTAGATTAAAAAAAGATTTTTCCAAAGAGGAGCTTATGGCTCTTTGTGAAAATTTAAAAAATGCATTTCATCGAGTCGAGACACAAATTCTAAGAGCACTCAAATCTTCCACGATTCGCGAAAGGCTTCATGACTGCGGAACGATTAGCCGAAACCAAGTCTACCGAAATGGTTTTGTTGGCATGGCTGCCAGATGCACAGGAGTAACCCAAGATCTTCGTTTATCAGAAGAGCTTTATATTAAGACAGGCATGACTCTCTGGTTAGAAGAATACAAAGAACAACTATTAGGCGACGCATGGGCAAGATTTTATTTGCGTTATGCGGAATTAAAGAACAGTGTTGACTGGCTAATCCATATTTTACCCAAGTTGACTCCATCCGCTCCCGCAAGAGGAGATTTCTTAATTCAAAAGAAAAAGAAATTCAAACCTGGACTTTATTATTCTTCCGTAGAAGGCTGGCGCGGTCCTGTTTTAGTAGCACTAGACATTTCGGTTGAAGGAAAAATTCTACAGTCCTATGTGAGAGATCCATCCGTTCTCAACTGGCATGCTCTCGAACTCGCTGTCCGCGGTGAGTTAATCGGGGATTTTCCGCTCAATAATAAATCTTTTAATTTGAGTTATCTTGGTGTGGATTTGTAATTCATAGAATAAATTTGTTTTAGCGAATTATCGTAAAAAGTATTTTTCCAAATTGAAACAGTGCTAGCGAAATGAATAAAATTCCGATAGCACGATTTAAAATTTTCATTCGGATTTGTATTTGTTTTAGAATTTTACCAACAAATAGAGCAAATACCAATAAACAAAAGAAAGTTCCGAAAGCTACACCTGACGTGTAATATAGCATATCCGCAGTGGAATGAAATTTCACTAAATCCTGTTTCTCTAAAAAATTAGATAATACAAGCCAAAAAGGAATAGCCTGCGGATTTAAGATGCTTAGGACAAAACCCTTACGAATGACTTTAAAATAGGAATGCGACAAAGATATATTAGACTCTATAATGCTTTTCTCTTTGGCATTTATGTTTAAAACTCCTAAAACAAAAAAAGCAAACATCGTAATATAAGAAAAGATGTAATTTAAAAAAATATTCTCCGAAAGAAGAATTTCTCCTTTGATTGCGAGATAGGAATAAAAGAATTCAATGAAACTAGCGGATAAAGAAAAGTAAACAACCGATCTAAAATTAGTTTTAAGGTAAATTTGAAGAGCAGTGAGATTGATAGAGCCAAGTGGAATTGACCCTAAAAAGCTCACTGCAAAAGCGGTGAAGAAGTTGAGCAAGTTATTTTTTTGCCACTAACTTCCTTGTTGCATTTGGATGATTTGAAATTGGAGTCAGTTCATCTAGACCTTCCACATATACCTTTCCACCTTTGCCTTCATAATACAATGTGAAATCGGCAAGATACTCTTGAGCCGCGTGTCCAATAACAGTAACGTTTGAAAGATCAATAGTAACTTGCTCACCTAAGGGTAAACCATACAATGCATGTTTTATAAATATGTAATTGGAAAAAACTAATGCTTTGTTGATTGTAAGTCTATGATTTTTACCTTCCGATTGAACCGTAAAATCAGCCTTTAAAATGTTTTTGATTGGCAAACCATAATAAATCAAAATCAGAACTTGAGCCACCATACCACCCGCAACTCCAACCAATAGATCTTCAACTAATGTAAGAATAATCGTAATTATAAATACGATAAACTGATCAATTCCTTTCTTATAAGTATGAATAAACTCCTTTGGAGATGCAAGTTTAAAACCTACCATGATTAGTATAGCGGCTAACGCAGCCAGAGGAATTTCATGCAATACTGCCGGAAACAAAGATATGAAGATAAGTAAAAACACACCATGGAAAAAATTTGACCATCTAGTCTTTGCTCCATTGTTCACGTTAGCCGAACTTCTCACTACTTCTGCAATAATGGGAAGACCACCTATCATTCCTAAAATAAAATTTCCAGCGCCTTTAGAAATTAATTCTTTGTCCATATTACTACTTCTTTTGTATGGATCCAATTTATCAATTGCTGTAGTGGTTAATAAAGATTCAATGCTCGCTACTAACATAATGGTAATCATCATTAAGAAAAAATCTAATGTAAAGACTTTTGAAAAATTCGGAGTAGTAAAACCGTCTGAAATATGGGCAGGAAGATTTACTAAATTCTTCGGACCAACTTCATAGGTCTGTTGCAAAAAAGTAAATGTATGTTGGTCTTCTAAATCAAAATAAAGCCCAATCCCCATTCCCACTAATACAACTACAAGTGGACCTGGAATTTTTTTTACCCAGCTTGCTTTAATTATTGGAAGCACTATAAGTATAATAATCCCAACGACTCCAATCAAAGTTATTTGAGGGTTTAATTTCATTACACTGGAAGGAATTTCAGCAAGTAAGCCCATGATTGATTTTGCTTGAGGAGTAACACCAAGCATTACATGAATCTGCTTAGAAATAATAATTATCCCAATTGCCGCCATCATTCCATGAATAACCGACCCAGAAAAGTATACACTTAAATTTCCTGCCTTTAAGAGACCGAGGATAATTTGAAGTAGCCCTGCAATCACGATAGCGGCTAATGTTAATTCAAATCCTAATTTAGCATCTCCACCTCCAAGCACATTAATGGAATTAACCACAACAGCAATTAACCCTGCCGCAGGTCCATTGATCGTTACGTAAGAGCCACCAAGCAAGGAGGCAACGATACCACCCACTATACCGGCAAAAAGACCGGCCATTGGTGGCGCACCTGATGCGAGTGCAATTCCTATACAAAGAGGTAATGCAATTAGAAAAATGATAAAGCCAGACATCATGTCCGACTTCCAATTTTCTTTTAAACCTGCAATACCATCTAGAGGTATATTCTTGTTATCCATAAAGTCTCCTATTTAGTTTCCCTCAACTTTGCAATTCGATCTTTTAAAGCAAATTGAAACGAATACTTAAACTGTCCCATTAAAAAGCGAAATGCATTTAACATAACATCCGGTCGTGGTGGATCTCCTCCGATAAATAAATCCGGCTCTTTAGGTCTTTTACCCATTGGAAAGATTCCGCCGGAGACTGCCTCTGTGCCTGCTGCAATTAAAGCTTTCGGCTCTGGCATACAATCCCAAGCTGTTTGCAAAGGTCCCGCCATATTCTCACTTACCGGTCCAGAAAATAAAACAGCATCTGCATGTTTTGGGGAAGCAACACTTCTAACCATTTGCCCTTCTGAGTCAAAGAAGTTGTTGAAGCTAGCGCCTAATTCCCATTCAACGCTATTATTTCCGGCAGCGGCAACTTCCCTGTAATTAAAACCTCTTGTCTTTGTTAGCTTTTGAAATACGCCAACATTTTCTGGAGTAGGAAATTCCTTTGGAACAAAATCTCCCTTGACATAAGAAATTTTTAATTCGTCGCGGTTAAAGGTAAATGCATATACAAGTCCAGAATTTTCTAATTTCTGAGAAGGACAAATATTTACACAAATTCCGCATTGAAGACAAGCACCATAATCAAAGTTCAATTCTATATCCGATTTAACTTCGATTGCCTTGGTCGGACAATTTGTTTCGCAAGCCTTGCAGCTCTTACAGGTTCCAACAGTTGCGGCTTTGGATGGAACTGGAACGCCCCTTGCATTCTGATTTACCGGCGATGCCTTATCAAAGTCCATCGTCGTATGTCTCTTAAATAAGTTTTTTATTTCGTAAATTCCCATTATAGATCAAACCCCACATAGCTTAAATTAAACGATTTATTATTGAGCGGAAAATCACCAATTAACTCTCCTCTCACTGCAAGTTCTAATGCATGCCAATTCAAAACGGAAGGATCTCTAATATAAGCCTCTCCAATTTGTCCTTTAGCATTAATATCAAGCGCCACTAGAACCGATCCGCGCCAGCCTTCTACACTCTGGAAATAAATTCCTGGTTTAAATTTATTTGCCTTCTGCACAAGCAAATCACCCTTACCCGCTTTGGTTGTATCTAATTCGGGAAGAATTTTTTCTAACCAAGCAATAGAATTTTTTACTTCCAAAAATCGCAGATAGAATCTCGCCCATGCATCTCCATTCAGATGCTCTCTTTCTAAATTCAAATCAAGTGGATACTTTGCCGTTTGGTAAAGTGGTTCGGAATAGCGCATATCCATTCTTAGCCCCGTTGCTCTAGCAGGCATTCCAATAATACTGTTGTGTAAAACTTGAATCTTTGTAAGCCTTCCACATTCATCTAACCTTTCTCGAATTGTGGAAGAATTGACAGCCCTCATAAATTGATACTCTACTCGACGAAAGCAGTTAATTAGATTAGCCGCTAACGTTATTAAAACAGAAAGATTCAAGTTTTTATTGAGTCTAACTTCCCCGGGAAAAATTGCAGCTTTACCGAATCTAGACCCAGTCAATGTTTCCATGACGCCAAGAGGAACCCCTCTATCCGTAGCGCAAACACCTAAAAGCGGATAATACCCAATATCTCCAGCCATTGCTCCTAGATCACCAATATGCACGGCAACTCTTTCCACTTCAAGCAAGACCATTCGAATTAGCTTAACTTCATCTGATACTTTTAAACCTGCTGCCTCTTCATAAATTCGAGAGAACGCAGTCGCATAGGCAACCGCTGTGTCTCCCGATATTGCTTCGGCTACAGGCAATGCAGCTAATGGAGATTTTCCTTTCAATAGATCCAAAATATTTCTCTTTTGAAATCCTAAACGTATATTCAAATGCTGAATGTTCTCACCAGTCACACTGAATCGAAAATGACCCGGCTCAATGATACCCGCATGAATCGGACCTACAGCATGAGAGTAACTATCCGGCGTTACCTTTACAGAAATTCCTCTAAAGTTCAAATCTCTAATTTCTGAATTTCCGACCATCGAGCGATCTAGTTCTAAACGTCTTCTTTCATTGCTATTCCTGAGAGACTGTATATCGACTTCCGAATAATTTTCTTCGCCACCCTTCACTCCAAGGCTATGCTTGAGTAGCCACATAGGAAAACGAGTTTGTTTTATAATTTCTTTAAACTTTACTTCCTTCACCGGAACCATTTTCACAGAATCATTCGTTTGCAAAAATTTGAAATAAGATGATGTTCGCTTATTATAAAATAAGCCAGTTACAATTTCGTATGAATCAAACAGATTATTGGGCATTGGAAAATCCTCCATTAGAGAGATTGTATACTCCATAAGCACCTATCGCCAAAGCTAAAATCAAAATTAGAAAAGTAAGCATCATCCTAATTCGCAAAGTTCGATTGTATTGCGGTAAGAACTCTCTCGACTTAATATTGAGTAGAGGCAATAGCTTGTTAAGTGCAACAAGAAAAAAAACTAGTCCGAGTATAGGCACAATTATAATCCAAAATTTTTCACTCACAAATCCAATTTTAAGAAGAAGCAAATCGGCAACAAAAAAAGGAGAAAAAGGAATTACGAATGCCATTCCTAAAGAAAAAATATAAAGTGCCGTTGACCATCGATTTAATCCCTCCTCTGGATTAACCTCTGTTAGTTCTCTTGTCCCAGCATCTATTCTAAAAATTCCCATCGCAGAGAATAACAACGCTTTAACAGTAACACTTGCAGAGAGGGTATAATAAAATACTTCATCCGGTGGATTTAAGAAAATGAATACAGCCAATGCACCACTGTGAAATAAAGCAATCTGTGCTGTTATCCGCCGAATATCATTTGTTTGATTCAACGTCCAGAGACTATAAAACATTGTGACAACTCCTAGAATCAAAAGCCCGCTCGCAGAACTAAAATGAGGATTTGAAAACTGATAATCCATCTTAATAAATGCTCTCATTGCAATTCCTACAGTTGCAGGAAACAAACAGGATATGACAGAGGAAATCTGGCTTGGACTTTCTGCATAAGTATCACTTACCCAAAAGTGATTTGGGAATAATCCTAATTTAGCGCTATATCCAAAAATTGCTAGCCACATCCCTGTCTCAACAAGTCGGTTTTGATGGGAATTTATCTGCGCTAGTATTTCATTGCCGTTAGTGGTTACTTGCGAATGAATACCAAAGCTAACAATGATTATCCCTATAAATGCCAAACTTAATCCAAAAGAATTTAAAAGCAAAAACTTCCATGCCACTTCGATTGATTTTTCATTCCGACTCATCGAAATAAGAAGTGCGCCAAACAAAGTAGTAGCCTCAATTAAAACCCATTGCAAGGCAATATCCTCCATCCACCAAGACATCAAAACCACGATGAATAATAAAATAACAAGTCCTGCCCAATAATTAACCTTTTCCTGACTCTTTGTAAATGCAAATAGCAAATTCAAAAAAACTAATAGAAAAGTAATTCCTGTAATTATGCTCAGTATACCTAAGTCCATAGTGAATTGTCTCCCATTTTTTTAATAGAATCTCCTCGAATTTGTAGTGCAGCTGCCGCCACAATCACAAGCGAAGCATCAGTAAATGCTCCAAATTCGATTCCAAAAGGAAGACCGTTATGTAAAATCAGCGTTAATAGAAAGATTCCATTTTCGATCATAATAAAACCACAAATCAATACAATCCAATGATTTCTTGAAATAAAAGTAATCACTCCTAGATACATCAACAAAAACACATAGATGACTCCAATTTTATCAATACCCTGTGGTAATTCTCCTAAACCATTGACTACTCCAATAGAAGCAAGGAGTCCAAAAATAAAGAAGAAGAAATTTGCCAAAAAACCAAAACGGGGTTTTGTATGAACATTCATCTTACTTTTCTTAATCGACCAGAGCAAAATATAAGGAGTCAGTGTTGCTTTAAAAATCAACACCATCGCAACCAAAATCCAAGTATGGAATTCATAAAAACCATGCAATTGAAATATAGGGATAACGAGTAGTAACCCCTGCAAAGAGATCAAATATAGAATTCTCTCTTTCCTGTTTTCCACAAGAATAATAATTCCCGTTAGAACCAATAATAAATATACTAAATCAAAAAAGTCTAATACCATGTTCTAATCCTTTTGAATGTAATCATGTTTATCCTCATTATAATTTCACCAGAGTTCCTAAAACCAAAATGAATAACAGGGTAATCCCCATTACCTCCGGTATCCATGCCCATTTCCTTCTAACACTAATTGATTCCCAATACCCGATCATTATTGCGATAAGTATTGCCCCAAAGAACGCTATTATATTTTCTGTAGATTTTGAAATTTCATTGTCTGCAAATTTAGAATGCTCAAGTCCAATTCTTACAACGAGAACAAATAGAGTTGAAATTTTTAATTGGTAGCCTAATTCGAATAAGCCCATTGTTTTTCCAGAAGCTTCCAAAAGCATCGCTTCGTGCACCATCGTAAGCTCTAAGTGAGTTCTTGGATCGTCGAAGGGAGGTCTTGCAAGCTCGGCAAGCACAGCAACCATGAGCGCACCTAGAAACAATGCACCGACAATTACTCCAACAAAAGAAATACTAAGCTGCATTTTACTTTGCGAAACAAGAATGCTTATAAGTAAAATAGGCTCAGAAGAAATCGAAAGTAGAATTTCTCTCGAAGTTCCAAGTCCTCCAAAGGAGGAGCCCGTTTCCATTGCAAAGGCTGTTGTTCCAATTCTTTGTAATGTTAGAAAAAATGGAATTAAAATGAACGGCATCCACTCGTATACCGCAATTGACCACATAAGAATTCCTGAAATACAAACAAGAGCAGGAGAAACTTCTGAAAAGAAACCAGAATTAAAACCATCGACTGGTTTTTTCTGTAAAAACCGAAGGAGGTCATAAAAATTTTGCAGAAGCGGCGGACCTTTTCTTCCTTGCGCCCTTGCACGCACTTTACGAATAATTCCACCTGCAATAATGGGAAAGATGATAAAAATTAAAAAGAGGATAATATAGTTTAGTTTTTCCATGTTTATTCCTATAAAATTTTACTATGACATTATATATGAAGCTTTAAAACAATAATGAAGAATAGTGATAGCAAAAACGAGACAGTCGTAAATAATAAGTAATAAGAAATTTCTCCTGCTTCCACTTTACCAATCCAAAATCTTCCAAGACCCAGAGATGAGATTAACGCATTATTAATCGCATTGTCGAAATACAACTCACCTCGCTTATCAATAAAATATCTTCCGAATGAGTTATAAACCGGATCTGAAATGACTGAACCAGGTATAGAAAGTTCAGCTCCACCGTAATTATTTCCACAGTCCCAACTTCTTCGCTTCTGAATTTTATGCGACCATCGAAAGAAGGCTAGACTTGCAAAAAGAATTGTCATCCCAATCGAAATTAAACTTAGCTTATAAAGCCAAGTTAACAAAAAGGTAGGAATCCAATTAGCTAGAATAGCTCCGTTTCCTGAAAGGATATTTACGCATTCATACGCCGAATTTGCGCTGCAAGTAACAAATCGATTCATAACAAATAATGGAATTATTAGTAAAATCGGAATCATAAAAATACTTGCTCCAATAGCATGGAGTGAGGTAGAAATTCCTCTCGGAACGGGAGATTTATTTAACTGTATTTCGGCTGCTAATTTTTTATCAGGAATCGAAAGAACCATCGGAAGATACATACGAATATGCGCTGCACTTCCAAGCACAAGTCCAGTCAGACTTAAAACAACAGATAATAGAAAGTAAACCGAATCATCCAAATTGGATAAATCAATCGTCTTCGAAATTAGAAAAAGCAAAGTTCCTTCTGCCACAAATCCAATTGTACCGGGAAGAGCAGCAAAGCTAAGTGTTCCAAATCCCAATTCTAAACTAGAAAGTCCGGATACTCGTCCTACTCCTTTGCATAAATCCAAAACATTTGTTTTTGCTTTTTTGCAAAGATAACCAATGGCAAGAAATTGAAATGTCTTTGAAAAAGAATGGTGTAATAGCATTAAATAAAACAAAACTAGAAAAGATTTTCCAAGAGAAGAATACTCTTCTACATCACTAGCAATCCAAAACGAAGCAACAAAAAGAAATAAACACATTAGATTACTTTTTTCGACTGTGCTATAAGCAAGAGACTTCTTTACATCCTTGCTAAAAAAGGAAGCCAAGCCGCCAATAAAAACTCCCACACCCGCCAATGGAATCAGCAAATGACTATAAGGAATTTCATTCCACCAACCCATAACGTATCGCACAAATAAGAGCAAGGGGAGATTTAACATTAGCCCTGAGTAAGATGCAGAAGCGTGAGAGGGAGTGCCTATATGCGCTTCCGGATACCAAATATGAGCAAGAGAAAAAGCTGATTTAATTAATAAGCCTATCATTAAGAACGCATAACCAGCCTTACCCTCCGGCAGAAAAACCCAAGAAGCAATAAACACCATAGAAGTGCAGCTAGCTAAGAATAGCGCCAAAACACTCTTAACCGCTTTCTCATGAAATCCCTGTCCAAAATAAAGTAAAACTGCTCCCAGTGTTGACACTTCCCAAAAAACCGGAAGCCAAATACTTTTGCCAGAAAGAAAAGAGCCTGAGAGACCGGTAAAAAATAACAAATACCCGATCATTACTTTTAGCTTATCTTTGCTTTCATCGGACTTAGCATATATAAGAATAAAATTTCCCAAGAACGCTTGCAGGCAAAGACCAAAGAATATTGGAAAGTCTAGTCCAAAAAAGTCTTTGCCCAATTTCCATCCAAGAAAAAAGGGTAAGAATAGAGATGAACCAATCAAAATGTGTAAAAAGCTCATAGTTTAATTCCTTAAGAATATTTAAAAATTATTTCAAAAAAAACATAGCTGATTTTAAGGGATAAGAATGTTATTTCTTGGTAAATCAACTGATTCTTTGCTATCGATTTTTCAAGAAAAGGAGGGAGGAGGAATACTTAGAAGTTTGAATGGGATTTTCTGAAAGAGTGAAAAACTTTGTCGAAGTGCTAGAGAAAGAAATTCTTCTCTTCGCAAAAAACAAAAAGAAAATAACTCAGTGAGACTAATCTTTTCGATGTCGTCGTTAAACTCAGAAAATAGAAAGTCATTTCCTCTATAAACCGTTGCATTTAATTCTGAATTGCAAAAAGTGACTTCTCTTTCGAATGCAATGTCCGAGGAAAAAACAGTCAGAGAATAAGGAATTAATATACTAAATAAAATTATGAAAGATAGAAGAGCCTCTTTTACTTTTGATTTCATTTACTTGACTGTTGTCCCTTGCTGTCATTTAGAAATGAGAATAAAAAATGACAATCAATTTAAAAAATACTTTACTTCTATGAATATAAATCAATTGTATTCGATTTATAGACCGTTCTGAATAAGAAAAATCATTGTTGATTTCACTTAAAACGGTCTTTCCAGTTTAGTAAACCGAGTAATCTGCCATTAACTTTGCATTGCTCTAGGTAAACTGTTCAAATTTAATTGATTGCCTATAGGCAAAGAATAAGGTAAAAGAGCTTGTCTCTTAATTTAAATAGTTAGGGTTATGAAAATAAAAGTTGTCTTAAAAAACGATGTCCACATCATAAAAATCGAAGGTCCTATCAAAGCAGGGAACGAATTTGAATTGGGTGAAAAAATTGAAGAGTATATCAAGAAAGGTAAAGCTCCTAAATTTATCATCGATCTAAAGAAAGTTCCTTTTATCAATTCAGCCGGACTGGGTATTTTCTTAAATATCTACAAACATGTAGATGGGTTGAAAGGCAGAATGGTATTTGCCAATCTGAATTCTGATATTGAGAACTTGATGGAGATTACAAAACTAGCAAGCATCTTTGAGATTTTCAAAACCGCAGATGAGGCATTGGAATCCTTTGACTTCTAAAAAAACCGTCCGTGAGACTCCTAAATTTAAAAATGCTGACTGGCTTTCTAAAAAAGAAGTCAGTAATTTTTCTAATCTGTCTCACTCTACTCTATAACACTGTATTCAATCGAGTTATAGGAAATTACCTCCTTACTTATATTTTTCAAAATTTTTCAACCGGTTCCTATCAGGGCAAAGTAAATCAGTTTTCTCTTCTTTACGGAATCGAAATTGAATCGCTTACGATTCGATCTGGCTCTGACTTCGACAATCAAGTTATTCTATCCTGCGATAGGCTTGCAGTTCTATACAATCTCCCCTATCTTTTCTTTGGCAAATTAAAACTTTCCGAAATTTCTCTAACAAAACCATTCATACAAATTTTAGAAAAGAGCGGCAAATTAAACGTTGCCACGCTTTTCCCACCAGGTCAACCAAAACCCAAAGACCCTCCAACAGAAACAACTCCGTTAGAAGAGATAAATCTCTATTTACCGGTGAGTGCATATGTAAATTTCTTCATTGAAGATTTAAGCTTTCGAATGGAAAAAGAAAAAGGCGAAAAGTATTTTTTAACAGAAGAAAAAAATTTATACTTAAAACTATTTGTCGCAACAAAAAGATTTAGAAAAATTCCTTTGAACACAAGCATCGTTTCCATTTTTGAAACAATTCAAATCTCGCTTAATCCCACACAGGAATTACAAGTTTTATTTCAAGACAATCACAATGAAATCAACCAACCAATTGCAAGCTCGCTTGTTCTTAATTTAGATTCACGGGCAAATCCACCCGAATTTCATTCAAAATTAAATCTAGGCTCAAACCAAATCGGACTCACTGTGAAAAATCGCAAGTTACCGCCATTTGGTTTAAATCTTTCCTATGATATGAACTATATTCCCGTAGATGACATTCTTCAGTTGAGCGATCTGGCAATTGTTTTTGATAAAAATGAGTGGCTAAGGGCAAAGGGAAAGATTTCAAAAGCAATTACAGAAGAAAGAGAATTTGATCTTCAAATTTATAAATCTAAAATCGAATTATTGCCGGTAGCCTCTATTTATAAGCAAATTCCAGGACTTCCGAACTTTGACTTTAGAGGCAACTTAGAACTTGCCCCCATTTCAGTGAATGGGAAAATGAATTCTCTATTAACAAAAGCAGACATAAAAATAAGAGACCTTCTCTTCCAACAAAATAATACCTCTCACAATGTTCCTTTTCTAAATCTAAACGCAGAGGCTAATCTTGATTTGGCAACAAGGGAAGAACCAACCAAAGAAAATCCCGTGCCTCTCCTACGAACTGCAAATCTGAAAACAGATTTATCTTACAATACACTACTGGCTGATATCTCCGCAGAAATAGACAATGGAAAGAAAATCCAGGTTCTATTAAATCTAAAAAGTTTATATCTAAAAAATTTCGTAACTGGACTCGGAGGCAGGCTCACAGGAAAAGCCACTGTGAATGGAAATAAATTCTCCGATTTGGATGCATCTGTCAATGCGTCAATTAACTCGCTGGACTATTTAGTAAAAGGTAGTAAGTCTGGATTAAACAATATCGACTTATCCTTATTAGCCGGCATATCACTTGGAGAAAAATTTTCCTTTCAATCAGCAAATATTAAAAGCATTTCTCTTAAGATTAAGAATGAAGAATACCTAGAAGCTCTCGGACTCTCTATCAACGGAAAACTATCCATGAATCCGAAGCTTGATTTGTTTGTAGACAAACTTGCGTTAACTCCTGATTTAAATCGACTCATTCCAATTCTCCCCTTGAGTCTAAAAGAGCAAATCGCTCCACTAAAAAAAACAATCGGCTCTCGTCCTACCCTTGATGGTAAAATTCATTTCAAAGATTTGTTAGAATCAATGCTTATTGATGGAGCTTTTAAAATTACGCTTCCAGGAATCAATATAAACGATTTTAAATCTGATTTCTCAGTAAAAATTGCAAAAGATATTTCTGGGGAAATTACAATTTCGAAATTCACTTTTTCAGCACTCGGCGGAGTTCTGACTGGAAATGCAAATGGAAATCTAATTAAACGGGCTAATCAAGAAAAACCGCCACTCGGTCCTTATTATCCAGCCCTTACAGCTTCCATTTCTCTCAATTCCGAGAAACAAGTTGAAATTTTAAGTGGAATTAAAATGAACGGCGCGATTAATATTGATTTGTCTCTAAAAGATTATATAGCGAGAGGAAAGCTTGCATCTAAGGATACTAATTTTGTTTTTTACTCAGGCGCGTGCAAAGAAAATGATTATACTCAATGCAATCTAGTCTACATCAATAGGATTAATCTTGATTTTCCGTTTGAGCACAATCTAAAAATTACGACTACAAAAAATTTAATCGAAGGCAACAAATCCAAATACATTAGCACGTATGGACAAAATCTACCACCAAACTTCACCATTCAAAATGTAATCGGCACGCATCCATATATTCAGAATGATCTTTTTAAATTCTTGCAAGAAAGTGGAGTGCAACCGGGATTTGCCGCAAGACTCGATTACAAAGAAAATGTTCTAAATGTAAACGCCCTGCGGATTTCAACCTTAGATGGATTCATTTTTGGTAAAGACATTCTTTTTAACGTTGGAAATGCAAATGTAGACGAAATGGAATATGCCGCTACAATTCAGATCAAAGATATTGACTTAAAACAACTTCTGCCTGCAAAATCTAGAAAAGAAATCGCAGACGGAAAAATAAAAGCCGATATAAACCTCTCAGGAAAAAATCTCAAAGATCCAATTGCAAATTTGAATTTATTCTTCAGTGTTTTTAAAATCGGAGAAGATTTTGGAAAAAGTGCTATTCGAATTGTGATCCCACCGAATCTACTAACCGATGGGATAATTGGAAGTTATTCGCAGATCAATAAAATTGAAGTCGAATTATCAAAAGGACTTGTATACGCTGACATTTTATTTCAGCGGTCGATTCTTTCTACTGTCTTCATGGGCATTGACAATAATAAAATTTCGCAAGAGAGAATGCCACTTGCCAACTTCCTCAATCGAGCACAATCGGAGGTATCAAAATATGAGTAAAAGATTTATAGCAACCTTACTAATGCTAATGCTTTTGAGTATAAACTGTTTTTTAAATTTAAAACCTCCTCCAATTACCTTTACGCAATCTCAAACGGCTGCCGAAAAGCAAATGGTCGGTGAGGATAAAGAATTAGAGAAGGATGGATGGCTTATCTCTTCGATAAAGACTTCTTCTTCGGGATCAGATGAATGGAAAAAGGATGCACTTCTTTATGAAGAAAGCGAATTTAAGGATAAGGATTATTATGCGTTACTCAGTGTAATAGCTTATCTAGCTCCAGAAGTAAAATCCTATAAGGCGAAAGGATTACTCGGAGAGGGGCTCAATGGACTTTTACAAAAACCAGCGGTTACTCTCGACAAGTCTACACTCGATGAAATTTCCTCTCCCGAAAAAAAGAAACGATTAGAAGAAGTTTCCAAATTAATCAATGACTCTAGAGTAAGAATTTATGAAACCAGAATTCTATCTTTAACAAAATCAGACAAACCCAAAGAAGACTTTAACAAACTCAAAGAGAAAATTATTTTATCCAATTATAATAATTTGGAAACGGGAGAATACTACGAAGTCGCAAAGGGAAGTTGGACAAAAAAATAATCCATGATTTCCGTCCAAGGTTTTACAATAAAAGAAAAGGTTTTTGAAAACCAAAATACTATTATATATAGAGCAGTATCCGATGATACCAAGTCTACTTTTATTCTAAAAACACACCGAAGTAATTTTCCGACTAACAGAGAAATTGCCGCATACAGAAAGGAATTTGAAATTACTTCCAAGCTTCAAATTGACGGAATTCTAAAATCATATTTCTTAAAAAAAAATGGAACACAGTATACGATTATTTTTGAGGATATGGACGGAATACCGCTAAGATCATTTATTAGCAATAATAATCTTAGTCTCCAAGTTTTGCTAGAAATCTTTTTATCAATCGTTCTAATTATTAATCAAATTCACAAAAATAATATTATCCACAAAGATATTAATCCTCTAAATATTTTGATTCAGCCAGAAACTCTTAAAATAAAAATTATAGACTTTGGAATTTCTTCCATCTATAGCAAAGAAAATATTGAGCACACAGCGGTGGATTTTTTAGAAGGAAGTATTCCGTATATTTCCCCTGAACAAACAGGGCGAATGAATCGACCTATTGATTATCGGTCTGATTTTTATTCACTTGGTATTACATTCTATGAATTATTGACAGGAAAAACTCCATTTGAATCAAGCGACACTCTAGATGTAATTCATTCTCATATAGCCAAATCGCCAACGTCCCCCTTTCTACGGGCTATTACATATTATCCGGATAAAGAAAAAGTTCTAACCAAACTCTCTGATTTAATTCTAAGACTCTTAGCAAAAGATCCAGAGAAAAGGTATCAATCAGCAAATGGAATTGCCTATGACCTTACTAAAATTTTAGAATATGAAATGCAAAAAAACTCTGAGCATACCTTCCTGCTCGAAATTGGAAGAAATGATTTTTCGGGTAAATTACAAATACCCGCTAAATTGTTTGGCAGAGAAGAAGAAAAAAAGGCGTTGATTGATGCGTTTAAGCGAATTCTTCATGAATCTAGCGAATTAATATTTGTAAATGGACATGCAGGAACAGGTAAAGGCATACTCGTTCATGAATTGAGAAAAGAAGTTTTGAGTGTGGATGGATTTTTAATTTCAGGAAAATATGAAGAGGCTAATCGTGATATACCCTATTCCGGTTTTATTGCTGCCTTCAGAGAATTCATTCGTCAAATTCTCTTAGCGAATATGGAAGAGATTCAAAACTACAAGGATAAATTTCTACAAAGTCTTGGAAACAATGCAAAGCTCATAGCAAATGTGATTCCAGAATTAGAAATTATTACAGGAAAACTTTCTACTGTTGCAGATATTGATGATGCGGAAATGGCCAATAGATTTCATTTATCTTTTCGAAATTTTGTTCAATCGTTACCCGATACCGGGCATCCGATTGTAATATTCCTAGATAACTTTCAATGGGCAGACGCAAGGTCTTTTCAATTGTTATATTTTTTCCTCAACACGATGCACACGAAACACATACTATTAATTTGTGCTTATCAAACAAATGAGGCAAACATTCAATCGCCCGTAGAAAACTTTATTAGAGAAGCGAAACTAATATCCCCCGAAATCCAGAATATTAAACTTAGAAATTTAAAACTAGAAGATATTAATAATTTAATAGCGGAAACTTTAAATTATCCCAAAGAAAAATGCAAAGAACTTTCTGATTTGATTCTGTTTAAAACTCACGGAAATCCATTTTTTGTTACTGAATTTTTGAAATTTATATACACCGAAAAGTTTTTACAGCCAGTTGAAAAAAAAGAAGGCGGATACACTTGGAAGTGGAATGTGGATTCCATTCGAGATCTAAGGGTCAGCGATAACCTGGCCGATATTGTAACTTCTAATTTAAAACTATTACATCCAGATACAGAAAAATTAATTCAAATTGCCGCATGCTTTGGAAATGAATTTACAAGTGACATTCTATGCCTGATAACAGAGAAAAAAAAATTCGAAATAGAAGAATCTTTGATTGGTGCAGTCGCATCTGGACTTATTATTGTGTCAGGAATTACCTACCGATTCTTACACGAAAAAGTTCAATCGGCCGCATACTCATTATTAGGCGATAGAAATAAAATGCAATTGCATGCAAAAATTGCAATGATTCTATTAAATAAATATACTGAATTAGAAATAAATAAGCAAATCTTTTCAATTACAAACCATTTGAATTTGGGTAGAGATTTTCTTCCTTCTGAATTTCCAAGATTCAAACCTGTTGAACTAAATATAAATGCGGGTAAAAAGGCGAAAGCCTCGGCTGCGTATGAGCTAGCATACAAACATTTCATAAATGGAATCTATTTTTTAGAATCATCTTCCACTTTAGAATCCAAAGAATTAAAAATCAATACCTATATAGAAGCCGCAGAGTGTGCTTATCTTAGCAATCAGATCAATGAAATGCAAAAACTTCTAAATAGAGCGTTAGGCGAAACAAACGATCTAATCGTTAAAGCCAAAGTCTTTGAAATTAAGAATAAATTTCTTATTACTTCCGGTAATCCAACCCAGGCAATTGATAACACAATCAGTCTCCTACATGAACTAGATGTTCATTTTCCGAAGAAACCTAAATTATATCATGTTCTAATAAGTCTTGCAAAAGTCAAATTTGCGCTTAGAAATAAAAAAATTCGAGAATTAATTCATTATAAACAAGTATTTGATCCAAAAATAATTTCTATTATGCGATTGCTGTCTATTATTGGTTCAGCAGCTTATTTTTCCTCTCCAAATTTATTACCCTTGCTCATTTTAGAAAATGTTTACCTTTCCCTAAAATACGGATACACTTCATACACACCTTTCTCTTTCTCTGCGTATGGAATAATTCTTTGTGGAACGTTAGGCGAAGTGGATAAAGGATATGAGTTTGGAAGACTTGCTCTAAACATCTATGAAGATTTAGGTGGAATAAAAAATAAAACTAAGATTTTGCATATGGTGAATTCTTTTATTAGCCACTGGAAAGATCATCTGAAAATCACGATTGAACCATTATGGGAATGTTACAAGAGTGGGCAAGAAACTGGAGATTTAGAGTTTGCTTTTTACGGATTAATACAATATGCCTTTCATTCCTTTTTCGTAGGAAAAGAACTTTCTCCCTTAGAAAAAGAACTCAACCATGGAGTGAGGACATTAGAAAATCACAATCATATCTACTCAAAATACCAATTAAAAGTTTTTCAACTAACACTGATTGGACTTATGGATCCAAAGGAAAATCCAGTTACTATTTTACATCGATCCAAAAATAGTCTGGAAGAAAAAGACATAGATCAAGCATCTCTAAAAGGAAACGCTTTCTATTTTCATTTTTATAGCTTATTTCTAAATTTTCATTTTGGTAAATATGCCGACGGAATAGAAGATGCAAAGATTGCTGTTGGATTCTCCGAAACAATACGATCACTCGCGATATTTCCCGTTCTATTATTCTTACAGTCACTTTGCCTACTCCAAGAATACACAAATGTAAATTTCTTAAAGAGAAAACAATATCTCAGAACTGTAAATTCCAATCAGCGTAAAATGAAAAAATGGTCGCAACACTGCCCCGCTAACTTTCAGCATAAATTTCATCTAGTAGAAGCCGAAAAAAATAGAGTTCTAAATAATGTGTTATTAGCTATAGACTACTACGAATTATCCATTCAACTAGCAAAGGATGGGGACTTCCTTCAAGAAATCGCCCTTGCCAATGAACTTGCTGGAAAATTTTTTATGCGAGTAAATAAACCAAACCTCGCAAAATCATATTTAAACTCTGCACTCTATTACTACCATATCTGGGGGGCAATGGCGAAGGTGAAGCAATTTGAAAGACTCTATCCCGGAATTGTTGAAACCATTTACGAGGAAGATAAGGCGAGCGAAACAGAAAGCCCAGCATCCGTAATCACGCAAAGAGGCGATACAGAATCTTTCAATCTAGCCACAATGATAAAAGTTTCAGAGGCAATTTCTCGTGAAATACTTCTGGAGAAAGTCCTTGCATCTCTTGTTAAAACATTGATTGAAAATGCAGGTGCCGAAAGAGGAGTTTTAATTTTAGAAAGAGAAGGGAAATTATTCATAGAAGCAGAAGCATCCTTTGGCAAAAATGAAACATCCGTTCTTCAATCTATACCGTTGGAAAATGGCAATTTGCCGCTTACAATAATCAATTATACGATTCGATTCAGTGAATACATTGTATTGAACGACGCAATTGAGAGTGAACAATTCTCCAAAGACCCTTATGTTATAAAAAATAATTCACGTTCCATTCTTTGCTTTCCAATCTTTCACAAACAAACTCTATTCGGCATCTTTTATTTGGAAAATAATCTAAGTTCTTATGCATTCAAAAAAGACAGCGTTGAGTTTTTCGTAATGATTTCTTCCCAATCAGCCATTTCAATCGAAAATGCAAGACTCTATGCAAGTCTTGAATCAAGAGTAAACGAAAGAACAAAAGAATTGGATGCTTCGCTAAACCAACAGTATACGCTAAACGAAAACTTAATGAAAATCACGAGAGAGTTAAATCAATCATTCCAAAAAATAAAAAAAGATTTAGCACTTGCGAAGAAAATTCAAGATAGCATTCTTCCGAAAAATCTTGAAAGAATTAATTCTTTGCAAATCTCAACTTTTTACAGTCCTATGGACGAAGTAGGAGGAGATTTTTTTGACATCACGCAAGTCAATGAGCGGAAAATACGCATTTTCCTCGCAGATGCAACGGGACATGGTATCCAGGGTGCATTGATTACAATGGCAATTAAAAGTGAATATGAAAGCCTAAAAGCAAATATCGCTAGTCCGAGTGATTTACTTGGGATTTTAAACAATGAGTTTCTCAGAAAATTTCAATCCATCAATGCCTTTTTTACTTGTATCCTACTTGACATTGACCCAGTTAGCGGCATACTGTTATATGCCGCAGCAGGTCATCCCCCCCAGATTTTAGTTCAGCACGGTAATATTCAAAAGCTGACTTCTACTGGAAAAATAATTGGGATCAATGAAAATGTAAAATATAGACAAGATGAGTTTCGATTTACACGTGGAGATAAACTCTTTTTATATTCGGACGGAATTTTTGAAGAATTCAATTATGTCCGTGATGAATTTGGAGAAGAAAAGCTTTGGCACATTTTAAAAGAGCATGGAAATAATTCTGTGAGTGAAACTTTAAATTCAGTTGTGCAACAAGTCGATGACTTCCTCGGAAACCTACCACAAGAAGACGATATGACATTTATCGGAATAGAGTATAGGTTATAAATTTGCGATTGATGAATAACTGTGTGCGAATAAAATGAAATCTATGTTAGAAGCGATTCAGAAATATTTTACCAAGGAAATAAATATTCTAGGTTCAGTAAAACCTCGCTTTGCATGGATTTTCGTATGGACTTTTTCTGTTTTATTTTTGGGTTTAATCGAAGTCTTATTAGCAAAATTAATCAGTTCCTTTGATTCTTATGCAATGAACGTTCTCGCCTTTGGGACAGGAGGGATTGTCTTTATTCTTTTAATGATTATTCTATTCAGAATATTTATTGAGAATCGACTACGTGGATATATACTCATTACCCTCTTATGCAGTGCGGCAGCTTTTTTTGTAGAGAAATTTTTCTTAAACAATGAAATATTTACTTCCTTCACAGCACGGAC
Source organism: Leptospiraceae bacterium (assembly GCA_016708435.1). NCBI lineage: Bacteria > Pseudomonadati > Spirochaetota > Leptospiria > Leptospirales > Leptospiraceae > Leptospiraceae bacterium. The sequence continues at coordinate 47,400 of JADJFV010000015.1, forward strand.
TACATTCGTTCTCTGGCTAACTTTCTTAACTTTATTTGCATCCATTTTCTATCAGAAAATTTCTAAGTGGATAGTTTTGTTTTTCCCGCCTATCTTATTTATCGGATTTTTGGTTTCTTTCTGTTTTCTTCTGATAATGATACCTTTTATGCTCATCGGATGGGTTAGGTTTTTATTCATGGGACTTGGAATCTTACCCTATACGCCACTCATGGCTTGTATCGCGTTTTTGGTAATGTGTTATCGAACTACATTGGAATTACGGGATAATAAATATTATCTCCAATATACATTTTCTAAGTATTTGACTTATGCCATTCTAATTTCTACTTCCATTTATTTCATATGGTTTCATACTGAATGGAATAGAGGACAATTTATTATCCGCAATCATTTCCTTGAAAATAAAATTATAAATTCAAAGCGAAGTCTAATAGACGATGATTTTCCTGCCTGGGCATCCCTTGGAATGAAACTTCCAGTCAATCATGTCAGTGAATTATACTTACAACCTGAATCAAGTAACAGAGAAGTTTTATTTACTCTCTTCGGCTCAGACAAATTATTCGATCCTTTCGCCTTCCTTGTCTCCAATATTTCCAAAAAAGTAGAAATCCCAAATGAAGACAGAGAACATCTATTAAGACTTCTTTTTGGGTATACACATATTAGCCTGAATAGACTCTGGAACGGAAATTCACTCACTACCACAGACGTAGAGACTCGACTCCAACTTCATCCCGAATCAAGAACCGCCTACACGGAAATGAAAATCAATGCATACAACGAAACCAATCGAGGACAACAAGAAGCGATTTATACTTTTAAAGTTCCAGAAGGAAGCGTCTGCACAAATTTCAGCCTATGGATTAATGGAAAAGAAGAGCCAGCACGCCTAACGTTTTTATCAAAAGCACAGACAGAGGATAACAAGATAGTAGACGTTGATAAAAGATATCCATCTTACGTTACCTGGATGGAAGACAACTTAATTCGTGTAAGAATATTTCCAGTAGCGGAGCATAATTATAGTAGCTTTAAAATTGGCTTTGTTAGTCCTTTAAAAGTTGCCAATGAGCAATTACACTATCAAGGTTTTAAAGTAGAGGGACCACTGCTAGATTCAGCAAATCATAAGATCGAATCAGATGTTCATGAAAATGTTGATTTAAATCTTTCCGGTAAAGGTTATACATTTGAGAAAAAAAATTCACGTATTTCGAAAGAAACTTTTTCAAAATGGTTTGCTTATGGTAAATATAGAGAATCTTGGGCGCTGACTTTAGATAAGTCTTATAAAGTTAGCAGCGAGTTACTAATTTCCGATCTTAAGCTTAATGTTTCCGAACTTAAGATGAAAGAAAAAGTTTTTCATCCTGATAAAATTTATATTCTAATCAATTCCTCCTTATCCAAAAAAGAATGGAAGAGCATTTACACACGATTATCCTCTATAGAACTTAAATCACAAATCATTCTAGTAACAAATGAATGGTTTTATTCAAAAAACAAAGAGGAAAATCTTGACTTCATAGAATCACAGGCTTTACCTAAATTTAATTTATTTCCATTTTATAAGATTACAAATGATACGGACATTCTAATCATTACGAATAAAGAAGATAGTTCTATTCCCTTTAGTGAGTTAAAAGGAAGTTCCTTTTTTAATAAGAACAGAGAGTTTTTCAGTAAGAATAAAAAGAATATTTATGTTTATTCACTCAATAGAGAATTATCTACCTATTTTAATAGTTTAAAGGATTATGAACTAATACAGGATATCCCCAATTCCTGGGACAATCTTTTAGAATCTCTTCTTTCTAGAAAAATTAAACTTCCAGATCAATCAGACGAAAACTACTCGATTCCAAATTCAAAAATAACAATTGAATTAAAGAAGCTATCTACCGTTAGCCCGCCTACTGGAAATGACTTACTTGCACGTCTTGTGCTCTATAAAAAAATCATGCGCAGTCTTGGAAAGCGCCTTCTTGTAACCGATAAAGACGCTACAGAAACAAATATTTTCCGGCTTGCTGCAACTGGAAACATTGTTACTCCAATTACATCGTTTATTGTTCTGGAAAACGAAACTGATTATCATAAATTTGGGATTCACAAAAATAAAAAGAGTCTAGAAGAGACAAACTTGCAAACAGATAACTCAAAGTCTTTTTCAATCAAGCAAGGAACTGTGCCTGAACCGGAAGAGTGGATGATAGCGATTATCTGCTTTCTTATAATCTATATCTGGACAAAGTTCAAATTGCGTCGTCCCTAGAACTATATACCACTTCTCATAAATAAGTTCCGCTATTTTTCGCAAGAGGGGTATTCCCAATTCCCAAACTAAGAGTATTCAATTTTAAATCGGAATTTACTTTTGGGAATTGGTATAAGAAGCATTTGACATTTATAAAGAACTAGCTAAAAAAGGTCGTTATAATAGGAAGGTTGTATGGAAATAGAATCTATCATTGGATTTACAGCGGCAAGTCTTACTACGTTTTCTTTTTTGCCCCAAGTAATACGCGTAATCATGACAAAAAAAACAGAAGATATCTCGCGCAATATGTATTTACTTTTAAATGCGGGCATCTGTCTCTGGCTGACATACGGGTTTTTAAAAGCAGATTATCCAATCATTGTATCGAACTTAATCACGCTTGTTTTCAGTTTGACAATACTGTTTTTTAAATTAAGAGAAAAAAAGGAAGGGCTATAGTGGATTAGCCCTTTGACTGGGTAGGATTTTTTTTTATTTACTTTTCTTTTTACCGTCATTCCGATCGTCATCTTCACCGGTTCCTTTTTTCCTCAATTCTTTATACAATTCGCCGGTCTCAATTGACCTTGCAAATTCTTTTGCTGATCGCTCAGCTATTTTTGGATCTACTACAAACAAACCTTCATCGTCATCATCTTCTTCTGGCATTGTGCTAACTCCTTTCCTTTACCGTCAACTTTTCAATCCTTGTTATTAGGATTACTTATGTTAGCCTAATCTAAAAACTGAGTCAATTATTTTTCTTAGGAATCAATAGGAGTTTTTGAAATAATAAAAATCTGCTTGAAAATAATTCCTAGTTTAGAATGCATTTTTTATCTTGACTATGAAACATTTTCGAAATTTTTACACCTTACTCGCAAATCAGCCGATAGGTATGGGAAATTCTTTATTTCATTGTCATAAAACAGTAACACTCAAAGGCAATACTCAATTATGAATTTAGTAAAAGGAATGCACTATGAACTTAGAAATGAAAGACGAATTAGAATTATCCGCAAGAACGAAAAACCCGGAAAAGGAAAATGAAATTTCGGAGATCATTAAACTTTTCAAGTTTAGCAATTTGAATTTAATCATATCAAATGCCAATGGAGAAATCGTATTTGGAAGCAGTTCTTTTTGTAGTCTGTCTGGATTTTATGTAAAAGAATTAGTCAGAGAAAACTTAAAAACCATATTCAATAAAAAATTTGACGAAACAGAAATTGATGCTATCGAGAGAGATACAGAATGTTTTAGTGCTATGAGAATTTTACATGCAAGAAATGGAAAGGAAATCTCGGTCAATACTTACAACACCCTATTGCGCGATTTTTTAAATTTTTACATCGTGTCTATCGTAATCCCCTCTCCCGTTATGTAGAGACTACCATATATGTGTCTCTGTGAAAAAACACAGGATGATATACTTTTATTTTTATGATTGCCAAAATTTTTAATCGTAGACAAACTTCTCTTTGTGCAAAATCCAACGCAAGAAACCTTTCTCTATCGTCTCTTAATCAAAATTGTTTACTATACAACAAATCTCATGTTTCACTCTGCCCATACTTATTTTAGAAAGGGAAATCCTTGTGTGGAAGCGCCACACCCAACGATTCTTCTTGCGAACCATGTAGCCGAGACAGACATTGTTGCTCTTGCCAATGTTTATAAAAATATACCTAGATCTAGAACCAAATTTTGCTTTGCTATGCGACAAGACATTGCTGAGCCAAACTTTCTAGTGAAAGAATTTGAACCTAAGGGGCTAATTAAGATAATTCTCTGGCTCATTGACAAATCTCAGATCATCAAAATTCTGTTAGTTTACGTCGGTGGAATCGGAGTCAAAAGAGCTTTCAGGGATGATGCGAGAAAATTACTCAAACAAGGCGAACTGCGTGATTTAGTAGATTCACAATGGGACAAATTAGCAGAGGGAGTATTGCAAGGAAGAAATCTATTTTTGTTTCCTGAAGGAAAATTTTCTGAAACTGGTAATATGGAATCGATCAAGCGAGGAACATATCTCATATTTCAGAGAATTCCAAATGTTCGTTATAATTATTTTAATTTTACCTATGATTTTATTTCAGAAAAAAAACCTGTGCTCCATATAGGATTTGGGGAAAATACTTATTTTCCGCAAGATGCCGATGAGTATACTCTTGCAGCAGAAATTAAAACAAAGCTTGGAAATAGCTATGTTTTAACACAGGCAAATATTTTCTCATACATACTATTTAGAGAAGATATAAAAACTGGAATTTCTGAAAAAGACCTAACTCAAAAATTAAACAAGTTCTTAGAAAAAGTAAAGTCTGCGGATAAATATTTTATCGCCAAAGAATTACTATCCGATAAATTAAATCCACTATTCCAGAAGTTTCTTGCAAAAGCAATAAAATCAGGCTTTTTAATTAGAGATGAATCGGCTAACGTTCACTCAACAGAAAAGCTAGCTACTACAAACTTTCGAAATGGAAAAGACATGCGTCGAAAAAATCCCTATCTATATCATTTTAACCAGCTTAAATATTACCTAGAAGAGTTTGATAGATTTTATCTCGAATAGTATAAAGACAGGTCTCATACCAGTCTCTGCTAGCGGCTAAAATTTTCTCTATAGCGAGTCTACCTCTTTCGATTTTTCCCGCGCCTACTGGCTGTTGGGCGCTCTGTTGTATTGCGGGGATCATTTCTTTTTGGTTTTGTAGAACGATTCTTTCCATTTGCATATTTCTTTTCGATGGATAGGACGTGTCTTGGTGGGGATGGTTTGCCCTTACCCGCAGGCTTATCCACCTGAGTTCCTTGGGGTTTGTTTTTTTTGCTTCGACTGGAGTGACTCGTTGGAACAGAGCTAGAACTTTCTATCAGCTTCGCGATTCCTTCTAGTTCTTGCTTGGTGAGTTCTCTCCAATCTCCTTCTGGAATTCCTTTTAGGCTAATATTCATTATGCGAATTCGCTCTAATTTGGTGACTTGATATCCAAAGTATTCACACATACGACGTATTTGTCGGTTTAGTCCTTGGATTAGAATAATACGAAAGACAAAAGAAGATTCTTTTTTCACAATGCATTTTTTAGTTACTTCACCTAGAATGGGAACACCTGCACCCATCGCTTCAATGAATTGATCCATGAGTGGCTTATCAACAGTAACCAGATATTCTTTTTCGTGTCGATTCCCTGCTCTCAGGATTTTATTTACAATGTCTCCATCATTTGTAAGAAAAATAAGTCCTTGTGAATCTTTGTCCAAGCGACCAATCGGAAATATCCGCTGACTGTGTTTTACATGCTCTAGAATATTATCCTTGGTGCTATCTTCTGTTGTGCTTACCACACCAACCGGTTTGTTGTAGGCGAGGATAATCGAAGTATCCCTCTTCTTGGGTTCAATGACTAGACCATTTACAACTACTCTGTCCTTCGAAAGAACTTGGTCTCCTATCTTTGCGCGTTTCCCGTTTATAAAAACATGTCCACCTTCAATGTATTTGTCTGCTTCTCGCCTAGAGCAGATTCCGCTCTCGCTGATGTATTTATTTAACCGAATAGAATTTTTCTCAAACATGAAAGCCCTCAATAAACTAGAATTTATTACGTAGGCTTTTCTTCAATGAAAGTAATTTTACGAAAGTTTTCTGAATTTCAAAAAGTAAAACTATTGACTTGTCTTTGTAACCTAGAAGCAATAGATTTAAAATATTGTTTGAAGGAATAAAGATGAGTTTTTTAAGAGATAGAATTGTATTAATCACAGGGGCAACGGGTGGACTAGGAAAAGAAATGGTAAAACAATTTCTGGCAGAAGGAAGCAAGTTAATTCTTACAGATTTGAATCAATCCACACTCACCGAGTTAGTAGAAAAACAAGCAAAGAAAGGACAAATTCTTTTTTCCTTTGCAAGCGATCTTTCCACTAAAGAGGGTTGCCAGAATGTATATGATACAATTAAAGCAAAGAACTTGGAAGTCGATATACTCGTAAACAACGCGGGCGTTGCAAGCATTGGTCCATTTCTAACTACGCCTGAATCAGAATGGGAGAGGCAATATGCGATTAACCTACTAGCCCCCGTTCGGCTAACAAAACTTTTCCTCAAAGATATGAGCAAACGCAATTCGGGGCATCTCGTTAACATTGCGTCTGTCGCTTCCTTTGTGGCGTCTCCAGGACTTGCAACTTATTCTTCTACTAAGTTTGGACTCCGCGCTTTTGGAGAAGCACTCAATGAAGAGCTAATTTCTACAAAGATACGGGTTACTAATCTTTATCCGTTCTTTACAAAAAACTCCAATGATGCAATCCCCGCAGTATGGGTTCAAAGACAAAAAAGCAATCCCCGAATTCTTAATGTCAACTCCAGAAGATGTAATTCGTGATTTAATCAATGGAATCAAAAAAGATGAGTTACATGTAATTCCGGGAATGTTTGCCAAGACGACAGAGTTTTTGAGTCGCATGGTTCCTCAGGGAATGAGCTTCTTTTTTGAATTTTTAAAATAGGATTTTATGGAAAATACAGGAAAGAAAAAAGCAAAAAAGAAAACAACCGACAAACAGCCAATAGCCCCAGTCGGTAACGCAAAACCAACCAGTCATAAATTAAAGCTTAGAAATACACGCAGCTCTGATTATGAAAGTATCAAAGAAATCATGGATATGGTTTATTCCAATGCAGGAGGAGCTTGGAAGAGAGAAGAGTTTCTTTCCCAACTAGAACATTTTCCAGAAGGACAATTCTGTATTGAGGATAATGGCATACTAGTCGCAGCAGTGGTAAGCATGATTGTTAAATATTCCAACTTTGGAGATAGACATACCTACGACCAAATTACTACAGAAGGTTATCTGCGTAACCACGACTCAGATGGCGATACTTTATATGGGGTAGACATTTTTGTGAATCCTTCCTATCAGGGGTTACGCCTTGGTAGACGCTTATATGATGCAAGAAAAGAACTCTGTCAGAATTTGAACCTCAGACGAATCATAATCGGGGGAAGAATTCCTAGTTATAAAGATCACTACAATGAAATGTCTCCACAAGAATACATCACTAAAGTCAAAGACAAAGAAATCTTTGATCCAGTCTTAAGCTTTCAATTGGCAAATGGATTTCACGTTCGTAAGATCATGACAAATTATTTTCCAGAGGATAAGGACTCTAAGACTTACGCTACACTTTTAGAATGGATTAATATTTATTACGAAGAAAAAGAATTACTCATCGGTGGGAAAAAACCAATTGTCCGAGTGGGTGTAGTGCAATGGCAAATGCGATCTGTTGATTCGTTTGAAGCTTTCTTAAAACAAATTGAATTTTTCGTAGATGCAGTTGCAGGGTATAAGGCTGATTTTGTGCTGTTTCCAGAATTCTTCAACGTGCCTTTAATGGCGAAATACAATAAGCTCAGTCCATCGGATGCGATTCGCTCTCTAGCGGATTACACGGAGAAAATCCGAAACGAGATGCTACACTTTGCTGTGTCGTATAATATAAATATTATTTCTGGAAGTATGCCTGTTTACACAGACGAGTATTTGTATAACGTTTCGTATTTGCTAAGGCGCGATGGAACCTGGGACGAGCAGTATAAAATCCATGTTACCCCCGATGAAGAAAACTATTGGGGAGTGCACGGAGGATATAAAGTCAAAGTATTCGAAACAGATGTTGGTAAAGTAGGAATTCTTATTTGCTTTGATGTGGAGTTTCCTGAATTGCCGCGAATTCTTGCCGAGCAAGAAATGGATATTTTATTTGTTCCATTTTCTACTGACACAAAGAACGCATACTTACGTGTTCGCCACTGTGCCCAGGCAAGAGCAATCGAAAACGAATGCTATGTAGTTATTTCGGGTAGTGTTGGAAATTTACCAGACGTAGAGAATATGGATATTCAATACGCACAATCGGCAGTATTCACACCTTCGGATTTTGCTTTCTCTCACGATGCGATAGCCGCCGAAGCTACGCCTAACACCGAGATGACGCTAGTTGTAGATTTGGATTTAGACTTACTCAAACAATTAAAGACTCAGGGCAGTGTTCGCAATCTAAAATCGCGTAGGCATGACTTGTATAAAATAAATTGGTTCGATAAATCATGATTCTTTTCACAAATTAAAAACAAATGCGATATTGATCGAAGATTCATAGGGACGAAAGTCCCTGCCCTCGATACAGCGGATTACGATACGAAACCGTTAGCATATATTTTTCGCTGAATCGATAATTCACTCCAAAGGAAGCTTCTCTAAAGATCAAAGGAACTTTGTCGCCGGTGCTTCTTTCTTTTTGGATTCCGTTAAAAGGAGTCTTGTATAAATATCCAGTAAAGAAAGAAATATGATTATTTAAAATATAGCTAATAAACCCGGATGCGCTAGTCGTTTTTTTCAATTCAATGTTATCAATCTGGTTCCATGTAAATGTTTGAGGCGGTCTTAGAATATAGGGAACTTCATCATATTCATTGGTTCTATCTCCGGTATAGCGGCTAATTGGGATTTCACCCCCAAGTTTTCCTACAATCGAAAAATCTTTCCACAAATATCCGAATGCCATATTTCCCTGTCCTGTCCAGTAATTACTATCAATGAATTTTTGATTCACTGCACTCGTCGGAAAACCAATTCGTCCTTCTAAAAAAAAGAAATAATTATTCTCCGCCTGTGTTTTAAAAAACGGAAACAATTTCGATCCAATATAAGGCTTTCCATAACGAGCAAAATCAGATCGCTCTTTTTGATCATAATAAATATAACTAACATTAGCGTTTACAGTGAATAATCCGCGCATGAAAATGCTTTCCCCGTATATGTTTGTAGTATTGATATTGCGATTCTCTTGTGCCCCCCGATTGTAGTCATTGCTAACGATAAAGTAAGTAGGCGGAAAACCACCTTTATCCTCTCCTTGACCCAAAAACCGAACATTGAATTGTGTTGTATCAAGTCCTGAGCCTGTGTGATGGGAATAGATGGAAATACTTTGAAGAAGATAATATACTATAGCCGCAGTTAAGCTAATCTTTTTATTGAATTTCATTTGCTACACCTATGCTCTTTGATTGTAGTTGTTAGGTTCCAGTTTTTTATGATTTCATTGTAGATTCCAGAATTTTGTGCATTGCTGATAACAGGATTGTTATCCGGCAAATCATGAATAGCCCGCAATATTTTAGTATTGTCTATTATTGTATATGCATTCGTAGTTGTATCTTTAAACAGTTCAGAATACTTAATATCCAATTTTAAATTTAAACCTTGATTTAGACCAAGTGTATTGCTACATAGCCTTGTAAAAGAGATATCGTTCAATGGAAACTGGATAGTAAAATTTTTTGTCTTTGTTGTGCTCTTTAAGCTTCCGACAAAAAGTATGGATGCAAAGTGAAAAGTTACTTTTTGTAAAATTCCCTGAGGCAAGTTCGCAAGAACAAAACTTTCAGATGCACTGTAAGACCCGAATTCATCGGAACCATTTGTCTTTAAAAAAGTAGAAGTGGAATAGCCATTAGCCGTTACATATATTTTAGTGGTTGCAGATGAAATCCCGCCACTACCACCGTCTGCTTCGTGGAGAAATATTTCATTTTGGCTTTCTTTGTTAGCTGTAATATTTGAACTTGTAGTGCTGATATATAATTCTATCTTGTCAAAGTTAATTTTTGAAGAATCAGTCAGAGTAACAGTATACAGGTCATTAGCCGTTCCGCTGTTTAATTGAAAAGAATCTAATTTTTCATCTCCTTGATCATCATAAAACAAAATCTGTAGATTTGCATTGGTCTTAATAGAATCTCGAAGAAGGGCAAGCCTTGTAACAATTATTTTGTTATCTGTTAGGCTGTTGCCCTCTGAACCAAAAGTGCAGAAGGACATCGCATTTCCCAAGGTGATTATGTAGATAATCACCATTAGCCTTTTTTTATTTTTAAATAATTCTTTTATAAAGTTCATTTGAATGGATCACTAAACTTTGCATTAGAAATAAACTCATCATCGGTGAGTGATTTTAAGAAATTGATTAGATCCGTTTTCTCCTGTGGTGTTAAGCTAAAACCTCGAATCAAGGTTGTATCCTTATTCTGTTGCGATTGTCCTCCTGACGCATAATGATCAATTACCTTTCCAAGAGCTTCAGTAGAGCAAGCATCAGTATCACTAGGACTCGCTATTGTGCAAGTAATACTTCCATCATGCATGTAGGGATAAGTCAATGCAATGTTTCGAAGAGACGGCGCCTTAAATCTTCCGATATCTTTTGTTAGTCCGGTTACATCGTATAAACCCTTTTTCGTGCTAGGCAAACTTGCATAAGTCGCATCTGAAATAATTCCATTGCTATGATAAGAGAATTCTTCAAATACAGACTTAGTATGAGAGGATGAATCTGTATAGTTAAATCCCCCATGACAATGGAAGCACTCTGCAATTTCCCCGTTGAATACCGCCGACCCTCGAATGGCAGAAGCGGATACTGCTGATTTATCTCCATAGTTTTGATACAAGTCAAATTTTGATCTACCACTTATGAGACTTCGCTGAAAGGAAGCAATGGAGAAACGAACATTTTGCTCTGTTATATTTTCCACTCCTCCTCCGAATGCTTTTGAAAATAATTCCTTGTAGCGGCTATCTGCCTTTAGCCGATCTAGATAGGTTTCATCGGTTAACCCCAATTCAACTGGACTGATTCCAAACATGGGCGCTCGTGCTTGCTCTTCTAGACTTTTAACTAAATTATTCGACCATGTAAGTCTTGGATGATACGCAACGTTTGCCAAATTCTGTGCACTTCTAGGATGAACTTGTCCGGTAGAGCCAACTCCAAACGGCTTACGGTCAGTAAACGCAAACTCCTGGAGATGACAAGAACTACAAGATTGTGTTTGATTTTGCGAAAGTTTTTTATCATAGAACAAGAATCTTCCCAATTCTACTTTTTCATTTGTCATCGGATTTTCAGCAGGAACATTTGGAGTCGGGAACCCATTTGGAAGTCCCCAGTTATACCCACTCGATGATTGATTAGATAGTCGTAATAGAATTGCAGATTGAATGAGTTGGGAATTCTTATTGTTATCCTTATTTGATAAATCAAGACTTCCGCTACAATGTATTGTAAATAAGATGAGTATAATAGTAATTAGTTTCATTTTTTCTCCTAAATGCTGTTCAAAGAAGCTATGCATGGTTCGTCTAGCTCAAGGACATTAGAGTCCCATGAACTTAATCGTCATGGTAACTCTAATACTCGTCCTGAACTATCGAAGGAGCGCTTCTATTTCTTAATAGTCTTCAATTTAAACGTTATCCGCTTTATCTACTTGAGGCTAAAGGCAGTTTGCGTTGTTGCTGTGGCACCTGTAGTAAAATTTAGTCCAATATTTTTTATCATTGGTTCGCAAGCTGTTTTTGGACTAGAAGTAGCATTTCCCGCCATACAAGTATTAATCCCTGTGCTAGATGCATCTGCACCTGTATAGAGAGCATTTATATCCAGTGTAACTACATCTTTCGTAGAATCAAATCCTGTTGCTTTTGTTAAAGTAATGGTTGGAATATTGGGTTGACTACACTGATTTACAGGACCGGTAGTATTTCCAGTGCAAGTGTGACTACCTAAATGAAAACTATTCTTGCTACTTGCAGTGTATTCTATTTTCACAAATTTATATCCACTTGCCCAAGCCCAATACATTTCAGTTATATTCAAAGGAGAAGTAGCAGTTGCAACATTCATATGATTCAAATAAAACGGAACGCCTACTTTGAATTCAACTCCAATATAATTTCCAACAGGAGATGTTCCTGTGATAGATTTGTTCATATCGGTAGTCCCTGTAGTTGCGCAGCCATTTGTCTTATCTTCAAAATCCAATAGCGCAACTCCAGAATAAGCACCATACTGATTTGATCCTGCGGCTAATTGCCATTTGTTGTCAGTGGTAATTGTAAAATCTACTTTAGTTCCATCTGCAGAAATTAACTTTACATCATGCACATAGAATCTTAAATCATTTAAAGTTGTTCCGGTTACTCCAGCGACTGTTCCTGGAATAGTTCCTGCACAGGTAACATTTGATGTTCCAGAGACTACATTGAAGTTAATTGTTTTCACTGAAGCTGCTGTAGAGGTTTTTGTTTGATTTACAAGTGCAGCCGCTGCAATTAAACTTGCAGTGTTGTTATCATCTTTTTTTCCAGTGATTGTATCACAGGAGCTAAATAGTAGAGAAGATAGTAAAATTGTTAAAAATAATTTTTGTTTCATTATAAAATATCCTTTTAGTAAGCGGTTAATAGATTATTACCGCTATAAATTTTAGGCATAGAAGCCTTTTTATTCTTGTGGCATACAAAGTTATGCCGTGGAATTATATTGATTATTTTTTAAAGCGAGCGATAGCGATCAACTGGATGACTGGGACAGTTTCTTCGTCCCAGTCAGGAAGGCGAGCGCGGGCGGCGTTTTCCAATGTATCGTTACATACACGTATAAATCGCCGTATCGCCCAGAATTTAAGAAAGTCGGGGGGGCTTAATCAGTATTAACCGGAATCCTTTTAGATTGGAAATAAGATAGGGAGTAGGAAGTATATATTTCGTTAAATGAATAAATAGGGTATTTTGAATTTCAGAAAGAAAAAAAGTCTGCTTAATTAAATTTGATAGTTCGTTAGGATTTTTATTTTTTTTGCAGGAGCAAATATGCGTTACCTTCGTGGAATCATGGCAATCCGATTTTGAGACTTGAGAATGGACTTCTTTTTTGGAGTTGTGGTTACACGTGCATATCTGCCTGAACTTTCGCATATAGCAAAGCCCTGAATCATATATCAAGCTTTGCGAGAGAATCGCAAACACGATAATCAAGCTAATGACTACTTTTGCAAATAAAGTTTTCATTCCCTTTCGACTTTTTAAATACGCTCAGATTTGTCAACAAATATCCTATTCATTGCTTAACCTCGCAAATGCGAGTCGTTATGCTTTCTTTGGGATTCTCAATGAAAAACTTCAATCACCAACCCACCACTCTCCGACCTACCTTCGTCTCCAATCCTAACCTAATCGAACACTAATCGAACACTAATCGAACACTAATCGAACACTAATCGAACACTAATCGAACTCTGACCGAAGGCAGACCGAACCCTGACAGAGCGATCCATATCATTAAGTTAGGAAAGAGGAAAAAAGAATTAACCACATTATGTTGCGACCCTTAGGAAGCAACATTGAGTTTGGGCACGAAAAACACGAAGAAAAGAAAGGATTCCATCATAAACCCCTCCGTGTCTCTGTGCCTCCGTGGCAAGACAACTTACTTTTTTTCTCGAAATGAATTGCCTAGAAATGCTAAATTTGTAAATTGCTCATTTAGCATGAAACAATTATTACTTGTTCCCAATCTCTTAACTTTATCTAGAATTTTTCTAATCATTCCGTCTATTTATTTCCTAGAAAAATCTCTATTCACTCTGGCCGTCTTTTGTGTTCTAATTCTTTTACTGACAGATTTTTTCGATGGATACCTTGCCCGTAAACTCAATCAAACTTCGCCAATAGGTGCAATTCTAGACCCTGTCGCCGACAAATTGGTAGTAATCGCATTCTTTACTCATCTGCTAGTCTATGATTCAGTGGCGCCGATTTACGTTTACTTAGTGTTTACCCGTAACATCTTGCAACTCTCTTCGATTCCAATTCTTTTGCTCTGGAAAAAAATTCAGTTCAAAGTGAAGCCTAAAAAAATTCCAAAGATAGGAACTGCACTAAACTTTATCATCTTAGGTCTTTATGAATTTAATTTTGTAATCTCTAAAAATTTAGACATACTCAACCATTTCACATCCGAGATGGAGCAATTGAATACTTTTGTATTAGCTCCTTTGCTTCTTATTTCAATGGTAATCGAGATTTATATTCTGTTTACCTTTATCCCCCGCTTCTATAAAATTTACAAAGGAACTCACGACACTTTCGAGTAGAGTTCTTTCAAAAGGAATCCAATCATGGACATCGCAATTTTTATTATCATACTGTTAGGATTTATTTTCGTAGGTCTACGAGAGTCTAAGAAAGTAAAAGACGATTCTTCTTACCTATTAGCGAATCGTAAAACCGGTTTATTCGCATTAGTCGCTACACTTGTAATGACTGAGTTTAATACTTCTACCCTGCTCGGTTTCTCCGCGGCGGGTTATACAACAGGTATATGGGGTCTAACGCTTCCGCTCGTATTTCTCATCGGGCTTGGATTCTATACTTTTACTGTTGCCAGAAAATGGAAAAAGCTAAATGGAATGAGTGTTGCAGAACTTTTTTCTCTTCGCTATGGAAATGGAGTTGGAACAGTCGCAAGTCTTTTTCTAATCCTTGCCATGATTGGTTTTAGTGCCACGTATGTAAAATCAATGACTGTCATCTTTCAGCCTTTTGTGCCCGAGTTAAATTCTTTTATCGTAAGTGCCTTACTAGTTGCGGTTGTATTGTTTATGACTCTGCGTGGGGGGCTAGTCTCTGTTATCTCCACAGACATTTTAGGATTCATCGGAACATTGATTGTAATTCCAATGATTTTTTACTTTTCCTATTCTCAGACTCATGCTAGATTTGAGGATATCGTTCGTGTATTTCCACCTGAATCATCAAACGCGCTTCCCATTCGCTACGTTGCATCTCTTATTATCATTACCATGTTTACTTATATTGCAGCTCCCTGGTATGGACAAAAGATATTTGCCGCCGCCTCCGAAAAAACAGCTTTTATCGCAGTTGGAATTTCAAGTGTTCTAGTTTATATTCTTTATTCCTTTCCAATCCTTGCACTTACATTCTTAAGAATTAAAGGAATAATCGGAATTAACCCCGAAGAAGGAATTCCTTATATCATCAAAATGTATTTTCCAGAGGGTTTAAGGGCTGTCGCATTCGCAGTATTATTCGCTGCTGCTGCCACTACTCTTTCAGGAATATGGAGTGCTCTGACTACTATGCTCGTAGGTGACTACTTATTATCCGCTAAAAATCCGAAGCTGGGAAAAGACTATGTAGGCAGTATGAAAATCTATTTTGCATTCGCTGTTATCTCCTGGCTCTTGGGAAATATCTTTGTAGATAAAATTTTAAACAAACTAATTCTCGCCAATATACCAATAGCCGCACTTTCTTTTTCTTTGCTTGCCGGATTTTATTGGGAAAAGGCTTCTCGCACGGGAGCGATTATCAGCATCAGTGCAGGTCTTGTGTGGGGTATTGGTTGTTATGCGTATCTTGGGGAAGATGGGGGTTATACTTGGTTCTGGGCGGCTTATGGAATTCCACTTATTTTTGGTAGCGGAATCATTGGCTCTCTTGTATTTCCAAAGTCAGCAGAGGAAGAAAAATTATTGGAAAACTTTAACCTTAGAATGAAAGCTGAAGTAGAAAAATGAACTTTCAAACTGCACTTCTATTATTAGTTTCCTTCGTATTTAGTATCATGGGAGGTTTCATCGCGTTAAACGGTAAAACTATTGAGGAAAGAAATCTCGGGATTGGTTGTCTTGGTCTTTTTGGATTGTCCTTTTTTACATTTATTTATTTTGCATGGAGAAAAAGAGTATTCGAAAAGCAAATCAAAGCAAATGCAAGCTCTGTCTCAATAGAAGGAGGAAGAAGGTTTCAAATCGACAAAAGCAAATACTACGTAATGGCGATTATCCTCTTCTTCCTAGGGGGCTTTCTTTCTTTTTTTGTAAGAATCAGTTTACCATTTATGATCCTAACAGCTTTTGTTGGGCTCATTGGATTCTTACTATTTTTTGGAGTATTATTTGGATTTATCGCCAGGGAATATTTAATCTTCGAATTTGATGGAATACGAATGGGCTTTAAGAATTACTCTTATATTCTTCGATGGGACAATATCATGAAAATTTCCTCCGATGAATGGCATAGCAATATAGCAGTGTTTATCACCTTAATCAATCCAGAGGATACTACCCGTTATCTCTTCGTAAACAAAGGTAGACGGGACAAGACTATAAAAAAAATCTATTCCAAAATAAGTTGGACTCTCACCATGGCTAGCGCGCATATTCTCATTTTGCCGGAACGATATGGACTAGACGCAGGATATTTTTTTAGAATGTTAGAAGGCTATTTGAAATATCCAGAAAGACGACAAGAATTGAAACTGAAAGAAAAACTGAATTAAGTCTTCGAAGAACAAAGACCAATTTTACAATAAGGATTTTTAAAATCATTACGGTCACAATGGTTCTCACAAAGAACACCAAGTGATTTTTTCTCTGTGAACTCTGTGAGAAATATTTCTTCTTCACCATTCCATAGAGCGCGATTTTTTTTGAGTATTTATTTTTTTTACTTTTCCAAAAGAAATAGAAAACAAATTTTACATAGTATGGAAAATAAAATCAACCTTACTGAAAAAGAAATCCCAACTCATTGGTATAATATCCAGGCAGATATGCCAAATCCAATGCTCCCTCCTCTTCATCCTGGCACAAAGCAGCCAGTTGGACCTGAAGATTTATCTCCTATATTTCCGATGGAGTTAATCAAGCAAGAAGTGAGTCTTGAACGTTGGATAGAAATTCCCGAAGAAGTTAGAGACATTTACAAGATATGGCGACCAACGCCTATGTTTAGAGCGCATAGATTAGAAAAACTTCTAGATACTCCTGCTAAAATCTTTTACAAATATGAAGGTGGTAGCCCTGCCGGATCTCATAAGCCTAACACCGCTATACCGCAAGCGTATTATAACAAAAAAGAAGGCGTTAAAAAAATTACTACCGAAACAGGAGCAGGACAATGGGGAAGCGCTCTGAGTTTTGCTTGCAATATATTTGGAATTGAACTTGAAGTCTTCATGGTAAAAATCAGCTACCAACAAAAACCTTACCGCAAAAGCTTAATGAATACCTGGGGCGCAACAGTATATGCCTCCCCAACAGACAAAACAGAATCCGGTAGAAAAATTTTAGCGGCTAATCCTGATTCACCCGGAAGTCTAGGTATTGCCATTTCAGAAGCAGTAGAAAGAGCAGTCGGTGATGCTGACACAAAATACGCGTTAGGCAGTGTGTTAAACCATGTTCTACTACACCAAACAATCGTAGGACAAGAAGCAATTCTACAAATGGAAAAAGCAGGAGAATATCCTGACGTTATCATTGCTCCCTTTGGTGGCGGATCGAATTTTGCTGGACTCACATTTCCATTCCTACGTCAAAAGATAACAGAAGGAAAAAAAGTTCGATGCATTGCAGTTGAGCCATCTTCCTGTCCAAAATTAACAAAAGGTGAATTTAGATATGACTTCGGGGATACTGTTGGTTTAACCCCACTCCTTCCAATGTATACTCTTGGACATTCTTTTGTTCCAGCGTCTATTCATGCCGGTGGACTTAGATACCATGGAGCAGGTGCAATCGTAAGCCAACTTTTAAAAGATAAAATCATCGAAGCAGTTGCAATCCAACAGCTTGAATGTTTTAAAGCAGGTGTTGCATTCGCTAAGGCAGAAGGAATTCTTCCTGCACCAGAGGCTACTCACGGTATTGCGGAAGTATTTAGACAAGCAGAAGAAGCTAAACGAGAAGGCAAATCTAGAACAATTCTCTTTAATCTTTGCGGTCATGGTTATATGGATTTAAGCTCTTACGACGATTACTTCGCGGGCAAACTAACAGACCATGCGTTATCCGATGGAGACATTCAAAAATCTTTAGCCGAGCTAGACTCTTATCCAAAAGCTGGATAAAAAAGATTACCACCGATGAACAGGCGAAGGCGTAGGTCGCGAATACTTGGAGCGAAGGGGGGACTGAACACGGATAATAGATTGTGATTGGTCAGGAAAGATTTAAGCGGTCACAGTCACATCGAACTGCTTTATCGTGAGATGTCTATTTTGCAAAGATAGTATAAGATTAACCTAATACTATGTTTGCAAAATAGATTTCTCACACATCGCACAAACTGATGTGTCCACCCATTTGCTTAGTCGCAAATCCGACACCTACGTAGGTTCGAAATGACCGTGAAAATCATCGGTGGTAATATTCCTCCCTTTCTTTCGAATATTTATTTACATTTTTTAAATTTCTTGCATGACAAAAAAAATACTTTTTCCTAAATGATGAGTATGACAAAAACCACAGAACTAAATAATGAGTCCCAATTTTCTGCCGCCTTAAATAAAGTCCTTGCCAAAATCCAAAAAAACAAACGAGCCTTCACAGACCCGGAAGTAAAAGCATTTTGTGCAAAACGTTTCCGTAATATTTTTATCAATGAAGCAATCGAAGATCCAATCGCAATGAAAGTCGCTACTGAAAAGCCACTCTTCGGAAAAGACACACGCCCTGCTAAGCAAAAAGCCTACGAAAGATTTCTTCGCAATGATGGTCCAGCAGAGTGGAATATTGATTATCCGCAAGCACGCAATCCTGTTCTA
Source organism: Leptospiraceae bacterium (assembly GCA_016708435.1). Lineage (NCBI taxonomy): Bacteria > Pseudomonadati > Spirochaetota > Leptospiria > Leptospirales > Leptospiraceae > Leptospiraceae bacterium. Next base: position 66,167 of record JADJFV010000015.1, read on the forward strand.
AAAAATACTACTCTACTTTTTTGTCCGGGTCTTCTTACTGGTCTACTTCCCGTAATGGCATTCCAAGAAGCATTTCCCGCTATCGAAAAAAAATACAAAATCAAAATTCTACAATCCGATTCTCATCCAATGAGAGGCTGTGAGGCTAATGTCAACGATATTCGTAACGCAGTCGAGAAAGGAATTGGTCTAGATGCAAATGCAAAAGTAATTACAAAAGGCAAAGCGCCGAAAGATATCTTTGTTATCTGCTATAGCAAGGGAATGCCCGATCTATTAACAGCACTAATCGAAATGCCGGAGTTAAAAGATAGAATCCGTTGTATCTTCAACTGGGCGGGCGCTCCCGGTGGTTCGCCATTAGCCGACAATATATTTGCCTCTCTCAAGAATGCAGACATGGCTGCTCTTAAAAATCTCACCGAAATAATCAAAGTCGTAAACCCAATGATTAACCTAGGCGATAAAGTCAGAAGACTTGATGAATACCATATCAAAGATGCAGTTGAATCAATCACTACAACTTACCGACAAGAATTTTTGCAAAAGCACTTAAAAGAAATTGATAAAATGAATATTCCTATTTTTAATATCAGCGGCTCAACGACAGTAACCGAAGTTCCGTATTTTCAAATGCAAGGTGTGATGGAATTAAATAAATACGATGCAAATAACGATATGCAAGTCACACAACATGGGGCTAAGATTGCTTCTCCAATGGCGACCGATCTTGCTATGCTACATGGTCATCACTGGGATCTTTCTTATAGTCCATTTCCAAAGAATATGCGCTTTGGCTCGGCTCACCTAGATCATCCGTTCCCAAAAGAAGCGGCTGCTACTGCCATGATCAAGTTTGCGTTCGAACTCGGACTCATTGATTGATTCAGATTTCTAGAAAGCTTTATTCATGAGAAAAATTCTTTTAGCGGATACTCTACTTTTATCCGCTACGACTATATTGTATTATCTCCTGGCTCGCTTTGGAATGTCACTATTCTCACTTGAGCCAGGAAATATTACTCTTCTCTGGCTACCCTCTGGGCTGGCACTTATAATGGCAATCGAATGGGGATTTATCTCTGTTCCTTTTATCATTCTCGCAAGTTTTCTTGCAAATTATCCGGGAATGGCGATGAGTTCGGGTAAATATCCACTTCTATTTACTGCAATCAATTCAAGTGCAGATGGATTTACCGGAATGTTAGCCATGCAACTTTTGAAAAAGTTTTTACCGAACGGACTGCGGTATACAAATGATTTATTTCCTTTTGGTCTTGTATGGTTCATCACTACTTCGATTACGAGTAGCTTCATTTCAGTTTTCATGGTAATCGGAGAATACATTCCTCTTGAGCGGGTATTTAGTTTTATCCGTATGTTAGTCCTTGCTGATAGTCTGGGAATAATACTAATTTATCCGCTTTATACAAGCTGGAAATCAGACAGACTCTTTATAAAAAAAGATATTTTATTTTCTATGCTAGCAATAGCAATCATAACCGCTTTGTTAATCCTTGGTTTTACTGTTTTGCCCGGAATGATTTTTTTTATAGTTCCAATCATCATCATTCTTTCTTTTAACGTTAAGCGCTTAAATGTAATGATTATTACGAGTCTTACTTTAGTATTGATCATTGCGGCTACCGCAAAAAATCTCGGTCCGTTTATTTTTCAAGATCCTGAGGATTCTAACTTCCGGCTAATGGCATTTGTCTTCTCTAGCTCTCTTGCAATTTTAGGTGTTGTATTACAGAGCCACCAATTAGGAATTAGTGAATCATCTAGCAAACTCTGGCAAGACGCTGCAGAGCATGATCCACTTACAGGTCTAATCAATCGACGCGCCTTTATACCAATCTTAAATAAAGAGCATCAAAGAGCAAACCAGACTGGAAAAATTTATACACTTGCTCTTTTAGATTTGGATCATTTCAAAATTATCAATGACAGCTACGGTCATCAATCAGGTGATAGGGTTCTCTGCTCCATAGCGAAAATCATGAATGAAAATTGTAGATCGAGTGATTCGATTGTGAGAATGGGGGGAGAAGAATTTGCAATTCTATTTCCAAATTGCACAATGGAGGAAGCCTTTCTACCCCTTGAGCGGATAAGGGCAAATTTAGCCAGTCAACCTCTGCAAGTAGACAATGCACTTATCTTCGTAACTATAAGCATCGGAGTTGCCTCTTTTATGCGGGAGGAAAATGACTTTGAATTAATGCTCCGCGCCGACAAAGCGTTGTATACCGCTAAGTCAGCCGGACGTAATAAAATTATTTTAGATAAAAGAGCTTCTATTTAATAACTTTTTGGCATTAAAATTTCAGAGGATAATTTCAGTTATTCCACAATGAGTTTTTTAAAAGTTATTCTGTTATGTAGAAAGCTGCGGTAGCGATCAAAGCGGGGTCAACAAATTTTGAATGAAATTTGTTGACCGTAGCTGCGAGCGCGGTCGGCTATCCCGTGTAGGGGTTGAATATATTCAACCCTTTTGAATATTAAGCCCCTACACGAGATACCGCCGAACCGCCCCTAAAAAATCTATTTACTAAATTTGATTCTTTTTCAGACTAGACGTTATGTATTTAATTAAACTATTAATTTCTTTTTTTCTATTCCAACTACTAATCGGTTGTTCTTCTATCGATGTTGCTGTTACTGCAAATAAAACACTTTTGAAAAGTATGAAAAAAGTTGCAGTCATGAATTTTGAGATGAGCAACAAAGATCCGAAAGAACAAGAATTCGCCGATATCATAGCACACCAATTTCTAAAATCAACAAAGCTAAACGTAATCGAAAGAGATAAGTTGGTAATTAGCAAAGTCATCGGAGAGCAAAGTCTGTCAAGAACAGGCATCATCGACGAATCAACAGCAGCGCAGATGGGAAAAATTCTTGGTGTTGACGCAATCGTAATCGGAAAAGGCGAACAACTCATGATCGAAAACAAAAGTATTGAATATTGCTTAAATTCCTTCAACATCAAAGTCATCAGTGTTGAAACAGGAAATATTTTTGTAAATGTTATCAAAGAGCCTGGCATTGACTGGACTCCGTGGATACGATTAAAATTTGCGATAGGCGGCTTCGGTCTTGTATGGAGTAAGAACGATTTGCTCCTTGAGACCTGTCGAATTAATTTTTTAGCAGAACACGCTGTAAAAGAGATTCAATCAGAAATGGATAAAGTCAACAACCGACCATAAGACTTGCCACATGAAAAATATAATCAAGCCTAAAAAGGTATTGCTATTAGCCGCTACTTCTGACATTGGAAGGCATATTGCAGAAAGTTTTGCCAAAAGAGGTTACGAGCTATTACTCACGTCTACTAATATAAACTCTTTGCGCCCTATTACGGAAAGCATTACAAAAAAATACAATGTGAAAGTGCAAGAATACCAATTTGATATTACCGACTTTAGCATTCATGCCACTTTCGTAAAATCTCTCCCTGAATTTCCTGATATCGTTGTTTGCTGCTTTGGCTATTACAAAGATCAGGAAAAAGCTCTCTCTGACTTCGGAGAAGCTTTTAAGACTATGAGCGTAAACTATATAGGAGCAGTTTCTCTTCTCAACCTTGTAGCAAACCAATTTCAAAAAAGAAAATCAGGCTCTATCATTGCAATTAGCTCTGTCGCCGGCATTCGCGGTAGACAGATGAACTTTCTCTATGGAAGCGCCAAAGCAGGATTAACCACTTACCTTTCCGGTCTACGAAATAGACTCTATAAAGATAAAATCAACGTAACTACGATACTCTTAGGTCCCGTTTATACCAAAATGTCAGAAGGTCATAAACTAATGCCTCTTCACACCGCCAAACCAGAAGTAGCCGCTGAGAAAATAGTCAAAGCCGGTCTAGCCAATAAAGACGAGGTCTATATTCTCTGGCAATGGAGGTGGATTATGCTCGTTATTCGCTTAATACCAGAATTTATTTTTAAGAGATTAAAACCTTTTTAGATTTTTTTACTTGTGAAAAGGACAGAGTCGTTGCTTTCTATGAAATTGCAAATTCTTATTTTTAATTTAACTTTTTTTCGTATTCTATTTTTCCCCAAACGAACTCTAACATGTTCGCTGTGCAAAATAAATCTATTCTAGAACTAGATTAGCGGCTAATGAGTCGTTACCGAATAAATCATAGACCTCTTCCAGAGTTTGTAGTAAGAATTTTGCTACTTGTCTGCGGTCTGTATCTGATTGAATCGTCCAGTTTTTATAAAAATTACCTTCTCCATTTTCAGGCTCTGCCCAACCGAGAGATTTTAAATGGCTTATTTTTCTTTACATTCGTAAATGCTTGTTAGATGGTCTGACATGCTCTCTCTCTTTTAGTATTAGTATTTGAAATATATCTAAAAAGCGTTTTAAATAGGAAGTAAAAAATTATATCTTTTTAGAAATAGTTTCCCAATTATTGTATTGGGCTTACTCAGAAGAAAGCACGGAGACTACGAAATGAAAAATGAATCTTATTATGCAAAGATATTTGCTCGGTATTATGATGCATTTATGTATAGACTGGAGAGAACGATACTCCTCAAGAAAAGAAAACGCCTGTTATCCTCTCTAGAAGGAAACATATTAGAAATCGGAAGTGGAACTGGAATCAACTTTTCCTTTTATAATAAAAAAGCAAATGTATATGCAATTGAGCCTTCCTCTGCAATGATGCAGAAAGCGGAAACGCGAATTTCAGAAAGCAAGGGAAGAGAGCAAATAGCCGCTTCGATTAAAACAATCAATTCTGGAATAGGAAATCCTGAATTAGAAAAAGAAATTGCAGAGGGCAGTCTAGATGCAGTGGTTTGCACCTTGGTTTTATGCACCGTCCCTGATCTTAAGTATACAATCAACTTCATCCAATCGAAATTAAAAAAAGAAGGAAAGCTAATTGTGCTAGAGCATATTCATCCTAAAAAATTTCCATTTACCGCAATGCACAATCTATTCAATCCTTTCTGGAAAATATTTTCTATGGGTTGTAATCTCAATCGCAAAACAGATATTATCCTCAAAGAGTCTGGCTTCGTCTTAGTAGAAGAAAACTTTTTTACTAAAGCACTACCTTTTTATGAAGCCGTGTTTGTGTTGCGCTGATTTACTCTTCTAATCAGTCTTTCTTTTCTTTAAAGGTTCGAGCAGACTTTCCAATCCATTTAGTTTTATTTCGTAAATTGTTTCGAGTAATACTCCTAATTTTCCTTTTGGAAAACCGCTTCGTTGAAACCACTCAAGATAGAACATAGGAAGCTCGCATAATCTTATTCCTTTGTATTTCCCATAAGGCATTTCCATATTCACTAATTGTAAGAGTATTTCTGGATCAGGCGTCATTTAAACCACTCTCTGTTCTCTTTGAGTCTGTGGCAATCTTGTAGTTAAATTTTAAAAAACGGAAGCAAATCGGCGTTAGCCTTTGATACATAAGCAAAGCCGATTTCTTTTTCATTGAAGATAAACTTAGAAGTAAATTATAAGTTCCATGCAGATTTGAGTTTATCGAAAAATTTTGATTCTATAAAAGAAACTCCATCTGTGCCTGCTAAGTCTTTCATGAGATCAAGAATACCCGCTCTTACCTCATCATTTTGTTCTCCAAAGAAAATGATAGCTTCTTTTAGGCTCTCTACATAACTTTCGGTGTTTTCTGTCATTTCGTCTGCAATATGATTTAGGAAATCAATTGCCGGTATTTCGCTTCCAGCACCTTCCAAAAAACCGCCAAGAGCATCTTCTACTCCTTTTGCTTCTTCCTGAGATAACTTTCCGTCTTCAGCTACTGCTTGCACAAATAATATTGCTGCGTAATATTCAAGTGATTTTGTGTTTACGTTTGACATATTTAGTCAATTCTCCTTTCTTTTCTCTAACGAGATATTCCTTTTTATTCTGGACTATATTAAAGAAAAGAAAAAAAGAAATTGCAGAATTCCTATCTTACTAAAGTCCACTTGCCATCAATTTTAGCAACATACACTGGAGTTTTGAAAGCTCCATCGTCTTGACTGCCTTTTGTTTTTATAATATCTTCTCCCTTAGCATTCGTAACATAAATTATATTGCCGTTAGCTACTGGAACGAAGGTAAGCTTGGTTGGAATCTTTTCCATTTTCCCTTTGATTAATTTTAAGAATCCACCGATTGATTTTTCATCTCTTGCTTTATCTTCTTTTTGATTTGCATACATAGATTTAGGCATATCATTCAATTTAAACTCATTTAGTTTTAGGAAATCTTTTTTATTTCCAGAATTGGATGTCTTATATAAAGCTTGAATTAAGTCTGAGATTTCTTTTTTAGATGAATCATCTAATTCTACTTTCTCTGCTTTAGTCCATAGTTCGGAAGGAGGAATGATTGCAGGAGTAAATTTAATTTCTTTTTCAAAAGGAAAAGTAATATTATCCCCTTCTACTTCAGGTGCAATAAAGCTTACAATCTCTTTTCCTTCGTCACTAGTTTGACCTGCCTGTCCAAATCTAATATAGACCTTTATCTTTGGCTCAGATGGATTTTTACCTTTCTTGTAAGGCTTCAACAGTTTTATCTTTAGAGTATTTTCCCCTGGCATAATCCATAAATTGAGATCAGTCGCTACACCCGATTTAAATTCTTCATTACTTGGCTCTGTTTGCATAATTCCATTTAATTCAATGGAAGCTACAATGGAGTTCATATTGTAGGATAATGAATAGTAACCCTCTTCTGCGAAAACTGGATTCAATAGAAAGAGAATGAATAAAAATATAAATTTAAGTTTCATAGACTAATTGAACACAAGTTTGTCCAATTAGTCAATAAATTTCGGAGTCCAGTTAATTTATTTAACTATAATTGCGCCGATGTTGGAACTAGAATCAGGTCCGTTTGGTCTATCTACTTTCCACCAGCCGTATGCACCGGCACAAGAATTGCCCTGAGCATAGCGGGTGCGAATATAATACACGCCCGGATTTTTAGGAAGTTTTAAGTTATATTTTACTTTTACCCATCCTCTACTTTTTTGCTGTCCATTCCAGGCACAGGCTTGCGCTCTTTCTTCTCCGGAAAGACCTACGATTACTTGATTGATCGCACCTCCGCAAGACTCGCAGTTGTGAAGTAGTTTCATCTTTAATTCTACTTTCTTGGTCCCTTTCTCTACGGTTATAGTATTACCTCCGCCGTTAAGGGAAACTTCCTTTACTGTATAACGAATACCTTCTCCTTCTCCGAAAACTTCTGTAAATTCAGGAAGAATTGGTTCTAGATCAGAACTTGGAACATCGGGAACTGGCTCTGGATTGGGAGGAAGAGGTATGTTATTTTCTTCTGGTGGCGGAGTTGGTTTCGAGTCGCCTTTTATATAAGGTTGAATGACTGCTATCAAACCATCTGCATCTCTTCCGCCTACTTCTTTCACAAGGCTCTTACCCGAAGAATCTAATACAAAGTATGTTGGTAAACCGATAGATCCTGTGGCTAATAGTCCGTAGTCCTCATCCTTGACTTTCCATGTTACAAATTTTGAATTCAGCATATCCTGAACATTTTTTTTAGCGAAAGCTTCTTGTTCCATATATCTACAAGCACCGCACCAATCAGGTTCTGACATGAGAGCAAAAACATTTTTGTTTTCTTTTTTAGCTTGTTGCAGAGCAGCTTCTTTTTCAGAAAGCCAATTGATCGGAGATCTGTCAGCCTTTAAGCTATTTTTTACCGCGAATTTTTTTTCTTTATCTTTATTAAATTCAATGACAATTTGTTTTTTCAAAACGGTTGGACTGTAGCAAATTCCATTTTTACCGGTTTGGCAAATCTGTGTTTTGATAAGAAGATTTGTGTTAATCTTATCGCCTTTTTTTCTACCGACCAAATCGAAAACTTTTAGAGAAAAAGTTCCGTCGCCTTCTAGAATTGTCTCTTTGTCTAATTTTTTACCGACGGGTCTTTTTACTTTAGCTACTTGAAGTCCCGCATCTTCGATTGTAAAATCCGTAATAGTTAATTTGGATTTATTCTCTTTACCAAGATAAATATGAAAGCCGCTCGGAACAGAAACTTTCACATCGATATTCAATTCTCCGCCGGAAGGAAGGGAATGATTCGTTGGATAAGTAACAGTAAGTTTGTCCGCGGGATTATCCTCTGCATAGAGTATATTGCCCGAAATGAGTAATAATAAAATAATTTTTGATAGTATCTTCATAGAATTAAAAACATAATTCTTCTTAAATGAAAGGCAATCTTTTTTTAAGAACTTTTTCTGTTTTATTCTTTGCATATATGCTGCGGTATATGAGTCGCAAATTCTGAATTTAGATTCTCTGTCTAGTGCTTGTCGGCTAATTGAATGTAAACGAAACTATGCATTAAAGCACAATAGCATTATCCGCACATGCGCCTTATTGCAATAAAACCAATTACTCTATTTTTTTTCCTTTGCCAATTCTTCTTTAACCTTTGCAAACAGAGAGTTGACTGCTTTCGTGGCAGCAGCAGAAACCAATGCTTTCTTTTGATTCGCATCTGCTTTGTCATACATCATACCGTTTACAGTCACTGAATCGATTTGAGCTACATATTGTATGCCTGAATTTCTTACATCGTAAAGAGCAAAGCGATAGGTTAATCCGGGATCTTTTGTCATAGCATCTTTTGTTCCCGATACAAGTGGAAAGGCAAGAGCCTCAACACCGAGCTTAACTGCAATTTTTGCAAAAACCTCCGTTGTCTTAGGATCAACACTATTTGAATTTACAATCGCTTCTGTCAGCTTGCCAATTGCTTTGTCTAATTCAGCCTTGATGCCTAGGCCTTCGGCTGCTTTAATTGTAATGTCGCCGCCTGGAATAAGACTACCATATATACTTCCAACTTCCGTTTGTGCAATCGTTCCAAATGTTTTGTTGCTTTCATCATCGGATGACCCAGTTGCACTAGAACCCATATCAAAGACAGCCATAGTTACAACTCTTTTAGTATCTGGGTTAAAGCTTTTTCCCTTTTGAAAACCTACTTCAGTAGACGCACAACCAATTCCAAACAAAACCAATGTAATACCTATTATTTTATTGAACATTTTTAAATATTCTCCTTGCTTTACTATTTATAAAAAAGGATTTCTTTAGTCAAGAATATAATGCAATACAATAAATTTTCTTTAGTCTAATTAAACTAAATGAGTAATATGGAAAGTAAGATTGATTTTTTCAGTAATTCTTTTCGTAAATTCATCGACCATTCAACCTTACCAATGAATCATTATAAGAAGCGGCTAATGGCTAATAATTGCCGAGAGCATAGTAGCCGCCTTTATCGTAACGAAATTATTTCCTTAGCAGTTTAAATGCATGGGACCAACTATTATTTTTAATGCCTGGGATACACCAAAGCATACAAAGTGGCTCGATGGCTCTTGCAGAAACTACCGATCCCATATCCTCTACATCAAATCCAAATTGGTAGACGATTTGAGTCACTTCTCCTTTGGCATGAGTGTCATTCCCACAGATAAACATAGAGGGCTTAACACCATTAAAATCAGGATTAATCATAAAATGACCGCCAATGCAATTGAATGCTTTTACAAAATGAGCTTTAGGTGCTAAAGCCTGTAATTCTTCCATAAGCGATAGGTTGATATTAGAAAAGAAATTCAACACTCCATCTACGGGCGGAATATCTGAAATTGGATTTGTAGGATCAATAACTACCTTTCCCGTTAGACTATCCTTAATTTGTTCTACCAATGATTTCGCTACACTTCCTTTTACAGCAAGAACCACAATCTCTCCGAATGCACTAGCCTCCTGAAACGATCCAACAGAAATTTTACCAGAATTATTCTGAATAAACTCTTCCAATTTTTTGGGGTCACGAGTTCCCATCTTTACTTCATATCCGTATTTTATAAATCCACCCGCTAATGTTTGCGCCACAGAACCTGAACCTAAAATTCCAATTTTTTTTGACATACAATTCTTCCTTTATTTTCTACTCTAACAGAGTTCGATTCCAAGTAATTCAATTAACTCACCTTACGCAAGAGAATAAAAATAATCACCCTCCCGCCCCTAAATACTGAATTACATTGAATGGTGAATTACTAAGAATTTTGGCCTAAAGTAAAGTAAAAAATACTTCCTTTATGCTCTTCTGTCCTTGCCCAAATCTTTCCACAATCAGGTAAATTTTTCTAAACTAGATTATTCACCTTTACTTAGATTTAGAATCGTAACAAGATTTTTTCTTTTGGCAGTAATTCTCTTTTGTTTTTTTTCTTCCAATTTCTCTCCAATAGAAAGGAGATACTCCATGGTAATCGGAAGAAGCACAGATGAAAGAATTGTTGCAGAAATCACTCCAGCGATAACTACAGAAGCTAACGGTCTTTGCACCTCTGCACCCGCCATGTTAGAAATCGCCATGGGGATAAAACCAATGGCTGCAATTATTTCGGTTGTTAAAACAGGTCGCATTGATTCAATCGCAGCTACTCGAACGGCTAAGGGCAATAATACTCCTTCTTTCAGTTTTGCTTTTAAATTGGAAGCATAGACAATACCGTTTAATACTGCTATGCCGCTCACAGCAATAAAACCAACTCCAGCCGGGATACTAAAGGGAAGTCCCCTTAGAACTAAACCTAAGATTCCACCCGATGCGGCTAATGGCACAACGATAAATACACCCAGTGCATAGAAAATATTTCCGAAGGCTAAAATCAACATTGCAAAGATAATGATAAGTGCAATGGGGACAACGAGTATTAGTCGATTCTTTGCGCGTGTGAAATTTTCAAATTGACCTCCCCATACTAATTTATATCCGGGAGGCAAATTATCATTAATCGCCTTTGTTTTTTCTTGTGCTTCCTTTATATAGCCAACCAAATCTCTTCCACGAATATTTACTTCCACGAAAAGCCTTCTCTTAAGCCCTTCTCTTAGAATAGAGGCAGCCGATTCAACCAATTCAATATCTGCAACTTCTCCAAGTGGAATTGTTTTTCCACCTGCTGTCATAACTGGAATATTATGAATTTCCTTAATATCTTTGATCACATCTAAATCCAACCTGAGGACAAGGTCAAATCGTTTCATTCCTTCAAAAATCTTTCCAGCGTTAGTTCCTACACGTAGCATTTCTACTGTGCGTAAAATCTCTGAAGCAGAAACACCATAGCGTGCCATTAAATCATAATTTGCATTGATACGAAGAACAGAAAGTCCTAAAATTCTCTGAACGCGAATATCACCTGTTCCTTGAATTTTTTTCATTACATCGGAAATTTCATCGCCAATCTTTTTTAATTGATGAAGATCATCACCATATACTTTGACAACTATATCTGCCTTTGAACCGGCTAACAACGCATTAACCCTATTTTCAATTGGCTGCGACATACTGATATAACTAGAAGGAACGCTCAATAGAATTTTTTCTTTAATCGCGCTCATTAAATCTTCTCTGGTCGTTGCTGTTTTCCATTCGCTTCGATCTTTTAACTTAATCATAATACTTGTTTCATCTGTGCCGAGTGGATCTGCTGATGAATTGCCCCTTCCCACGCGAGAAACTACATTTTGGATTTCGGGAAACTGAGAAAGAATTCCTTCTATTTCCATGTTTAAATTTCTTGAATATTCAATAGATGCGGAAGGGAGTCTTTTTACATCCATGTCAATTTCTCCTTCATCAATCCGAGGAATGAATTCCGAGCCTAATGTTGCGGAAATTATAAAAGAAAAAAATACAAAGCAAAATGCTCCGATAAAAATTTCTTTCTTTTTTGTAAATGCCAGACTTAGAAGTATGTCATATTTATTTTCTAGAAAGACCCAATATTTACTCTTATAGAAATTCGGTTTTTGAAATACGATTGCAAGACTTGCAGGAAAAACAGTTAAGGAAAATAAAAGCGCTGCTCCAAGGGCTAACGCAACAGTAACCGCCATAGGACGAATCATTCTACCTTCTACTCCTTCAAGAGCCATAAGAGGTAAATACACAAGCATAATAATGGCAACAGAAAAAGCAGCCGCCCTTCCTACCCGCATACAATTTTCTAAAATAATTTTTTCAGTCGTTTCAGCAATTTGATAACTATCCATCGGTTTTTGAAATAAATATTTTTTTGTAACAAAGCCTGTCATTACAGATTCAAGCATAACAATCGACCCATCGACTAACAGCCCGAAGTCAAGAGCACCCAGACTCATTAAATTTCCGACCACTCCTATTTGCCTCATAAAAATTACAGCAACTAACATGGATATTGGGATTGCCATTGCAACGAGTGCACCACCTTTTAAAGAGCCCAATGTAATTATCAGAGTAATGAAAACGAGTATAGCACCCTCGCCTAGATTCATAAAAATAGTAGACAAGGCACGATTAATAAATTCAGACCTATCATAAAAAGGTTCAATCCTCATTCCTTCTGGAAGCTTAGATTTAATTTCTTCTATTTTCACTTTAACATCGCGCACAACGTCCCGTGAATTTTCTCCTAGAAGCATAATAACAGTTGCCGCTACAACTTCCTTTTGGTTTTTTGTTGCAATCCCAAAACGCAAAGCACGACCGATTTTTACTTTCGCAATTTGACCAAGGAGTAAAGGAGTTCCGTCAGAAGCAGTGCGAACGGCAACACGCCTTATTTCCTCAATCCCTTCAAACTGCCCTTGTCCTCGAATCACCATCTGCTCATCACCATCTATTATATAACCACCACCTGTATCTTTGTTAGCAGTCCTAATATTTTCATAGATTTTGGATAGAGTAAGATTATAGGCGACTAGATTGCGAGGATCTATTATTATTTGATACTCTTTTACTTCTCCGCCAACTGAATTCACTTCAATTACACCTGGGACAGATTTAATCTTCTTAGATAATTCCCAATCCAAATAAGTTCTAAGCTGCATAGGAGTATGTCTATCGGAACTTAGCACAAACTCATATATATCCCCTAAAGCAGTTGCCACAGGGGCTAATTCTGGTTTACCGTAATCGGACGGAATTTCCTTTTCGGCAACTTTGAGCCTTTCTGTGACTAACTGTCTGGCAAACCAAATGTTTACAGAATCCTGAAAGATTACAGTTACACTGCTAACTCCAGCTCTAGAGATAGATCGAATTTCAGTGGCACCTGGAATCCCAATGAGTTGTAATTCGATTGGATTCGTTATAAATTGCTCGACAAGCAAAGGAGACAGACCGGGAGAGGCAGTGACAGCGGATACTTGCACGTTTGTGACATCGGGAACTGCATCTACAGAAAGCTTTGCAGCACTGTAAAACCCAAACATTGAAATAATGAGAGTGATAGAAAGAACGATATATTTTTTACGAATAGAAAATGCAATCAGTTGTTCTATCATATATTCCTTACGGCAAAGTAATATTAATCACTGCATATGAAAAGATTTAAACGGTTAATTATTGTTAACCGTTTATCGTTTTGATTTACCTATGTAAAATTAGAAAGTCAAATCAATTTAAAAATAGAATGTATTAACCAAGGTGATATTTCTCATTTATTATGCTGCGCTCAATGAATGCAACATTGGGTTTTCTTTTTAGCAAATTGCATCCAACTTCTCCCATAATTATAAACAACAAGTTAAAAGCTTACAGCAAAATAGAATTGCTCCTCAGGTGTTTTGAATTAAACGGGGTTATTTTTTTTTTGCTAATTCTAAGTTTATGCTTGCTAGAATTTTTACCAACAGTCATAGAGATACAGACCAAATTGCAAAAGAAATGATAAATTTCCATAAAGGAGAATTAAATGAAAACAAACAAAGGCTATGAATCGTGGGAAATATGATAAGCTTTTTTTAATTTTATTTTTAATTCATATTCCTGTAGCCTATGCTTTATCTCTAGGATATGGGACAGGGCTAATTACAATTATCTCCAGTTTAATTTTAACAGGTTTTGCATATATTGTTTACCTTGTTGGAAGAGGAATGAGATATACTAGGCTCGTGAATGCAGTTATTCTCATGCTGTTTTCTGGGATTTTTATTATCGCACAACTTGGTCGTATCGAAATGCACTTTCATGTATTTGCTTGTCTGGCATTTCTTTTAGTTTATAAAGATTGGCTTGTTTTAGTTACAGGTGGTGCTACTATTGCCATTCATCACGCCCTTGCGAATGTTGCACAAATATTCGAACTCAAATTTAATAATATTCCCTTCCTAGCATTTAATTACGGTCATGGCTGGGATGTCGTAATTCTTCATGCTTTCTTTGTGATTGTAGAAGTTGGTGTATTAGTTTATTTTGCGATCAATCTAAAATCGCAGATGATTCAGTGGGATCAAAGTGGACGAATAACTGCAATACTAAGTGCAAATGCTGAGATTGTTCCCGAAATCCAAGAATCATCCAGGCAAGTTGAATCTGTTTTTTTGAATGTAAAATCTGCATCGGAGAGTATTTTGAATCAATCACAGAGACAAGCTGCGAGCACAGAGGAAATTTCTGCAAGCCTAGATGAAATCTCTTCTAGTATTGCAGCTATTCATAATAATACAGAAAAGCAATCTGAAGCTGTAATAAAAGTAAACGAAGAGTGGCAAAAGTCAATGGATGCTTCAAAAAAATTAGATAAAATGTTTCAACAGTTTTCAATTTTAATTGGGCGTGCAAAGGATCATGCGTCTAAGGGTGATAAGCAATTAGCAAATATAGCAATTTCAATACAATCAGTCGATAAAATGTATAATGAAATGAAAACTCTGACCGACGGCATACACGAAATAGCCGATCAAATTAATTTATTATCTCTTAATGCTTCTATAGAGGCTGCGCGTGCAGGGGAATATGGACGTGGATTCGGAGTTGTAGCCAACGAAGTATCAAAGCTGGCTGCGAGAACACGTGCAAGCTTAAGAGAAAGTGATAGTCTATTAAAGAATTCCAAGTCAGTGATAGAAGGCACAAAATCCAGTTTATCCTCCACTTCTGAAATTTTAAGGGCATTAGTAAATGAAGTTGATATATCCAATGATGAATCAAAAAAAATTGCGTTGGAACAAATTGATATTTCCCGCAACTTAGATGGATTCGCTATAAAACTTTCAGAAATAAAAAATGAATCCAATGCAATCCAAATTGCAACGGAAGAATTAAAAATTGGATTAAATACTGTTTTTGAAGCGATTGTCGAAATAACGCAAAAGACCCAAGTATTTGTAGAAGGATCGAATCAGATGAATTTTATGGTTCATACTTCTACAGGTATGGTGGAGAAGTTACAAGGAATTATCAATAAGCTAGAATTTAACGACACAGATAAAAAGATTGCTTAACTTTTTCAATACGGGCAATTTATACATCCTAATTTTATTCTTGGTTTTATTTAATCGGATTTCT
Organism: Leptospiraceae bacterium; assembly: GCA_016708435.1. Classification (NCBI taxonomy): domain Bacteria; kingdom Pseudomonadati; phylum Spirochaetota; class Leptospiria; order Leptospirales; family Leptospiraceae; species Leptospiraceae bacterium. The sequence goes on from JADJFV010000015.1 coordinate 81,563, forward strand.
TCTTATTCATAAAGAAGTGTTTTAAATCCAAAGGGGTAAAATTTCTTGCCACAATGGTTTACACTGTTTTAAATTTCCTTCCAATATTACTTGAATTAGTTTTGGCAATTTGGCTTATAGTGAAAGGATTTGATTCGTTTATATTGAATAAATTCGATTAGAGAGAAAAATGAATACAATGAAAGCAATTATTTGCACCAAATACGGATCACCCGAAGTTCTTCAACTTCAAGAAGTAGAGAAACCAATACCTAAAGACAATGAAGTACTCATAAAAATTCATGTAACTACTGCACATATTGGGGACACTAAGCTCAGACGATTAGAACCTGGTCTAGGACCTATGACAGATTTTTTATTCAAACCCTTAATGAGAGTCATGTTGGGTTTTAACGGTCCGAGAAATAAAATATTGGGAATGGAACTTGCCGGGGAAATTGAATCGGTTGGGAAAGATGTTACACTTTTTAAGAAAGGAGATTCCGTTTTTGCTTCTACTGAATTAAGATTTGGTACTTATGCAGAATACTGCTGCTTACCTGAAAAAGGTGCCCTTGCCATAAAACCAAAAAATATTTCCTTTGAAGAAGCCGCGCCAATTTCCAATGCTGGATTAACGGCTTTGTACAATCTTAGAAAAGCTAAAATTCAGAAAGGTCAAAAAGTGTTAATCTATGGAGCATCTGGAAGTGTTGGTACCTACGCTGTACAGATTGCAAAATATTTTGAAACTGAAGTTACAGGAGTATGTAGTACTAGTAATTTGGAAATGGTAAAATTATTGGGGTCTGATAAGGTTATAGATTATACACAACAAGATTTTACAAGTGGTAATGAGACTTATGACATTATCTTTGATGCAGTGGGAAAGATTGAATCTTCCAAGCGTAAAAAATCCTTAACGAAATCAGGAATTTACCTTAGTGTCCTTGATTTGTCTAGCAATTTTAAGATGAAGGCGGAAGATCTAATCTTTCTCAAAGAACTCTGTGAAGCAGGAAAACTAAAGACAGTGATTGATAGACGTTATGCGCTCGATCAAATGGTAGAAGCTCATCAGTATGTAGATAAGGGTCATAAAAAAGGCAACGTAGTAATTCTGGTTAATCCAGTAGAATGAATTGTAGTAAAGACCATGGGAGATTTTTAATTAATATCTGGGAATTTTAAACAACAAATGAATAGTCTACAATTTTTAAAATTAAATAGAACAATTATTACTTTTTATAAAATGATTCGTATTTCACTTTTTTACTCCTCTCTAAATTTTTAGAGGTTAATAGCTAATTCAGCATTAAGTATCCTGATATTATTGCAAAGAAATTTTTCTCAAGCAGAACATCTATCTTTGAAATCAGTTAGATCGTGATCTAATTTTTCTATTTTAACCGTATTTCCTTTCATTTTAACTTTTAGTTTTCTTTTTCCATGCTCAAATGGAATCTTTCCAGTAAATTGGATCTAAATATCTTCTGCTATCCAAATAAAATTACCACTATATTCCAAATAACCGGGATTAGCCTCACCACTAGCTTTGAATAAATAATTATTAAAAGTTCCATTTCCTTAGAATACAAGTTTATCGATATTAGCCACTCCTAGCTTTGGTCCATATCAGGGAATCTTTGTTAGAATCTGTTTGTTTATTAAGCCTGCAATTTTATAAAAAAGTTACCTTAAACTGAATGGAATAAAATTTTCTCTATCTTTTTTCCTTTTGCCAACTCGTCCACTAACTTATCTAAATACCTAGTTTGTTTTGTTAGAGGATTTTCAATTTCTTCTATACGATAGCCACAAATAACACCTTTGATTAGTTGAGCTTTAGGATTTAATTTAGCCTTCGCAAAGAATGATTTAAAAGTTGCTTTCTCTTCAATGAATTCTTGCAGTTTTCTTTCATCAAAACCTGTCAGCCATTCTATTACTTGATGCAATTCCTTTTTTGTTCGACCCTTTCTCTCAAGTTTTGCGATGTAAAGAGGATAAACTGAGGCAAATGTCAGTTTTGCGATACGTTCATTATGTTCCGGTGTTTCTTTCATATTATTCTATTTCTGCTTTTTTAAATCTTCTGTTGTGCTTTGAAAATAAATAATTTCTTTTTTGAAATTTTTGATTTGTTTAACGATATGAGTTTTCTTTTGATTTAAAGATTTAGTTACTCGAAGTAAATCTTCCATTCTCTCCATTTCTTCATCGCAGTAGGTTTTTAATTCTCTATACCCGTCTTCTATCTTTTGGTTTTTTTCTAATTTTTCTTTTTTTCCTTTTGGAGATAGAAGTCCATTCATCGTCTCAATTTCCTTTTTAAGTAAACTCAGATTTTTTTGTGAGTCCATCGCTTCCCGCTCTATGGGTGTTACTAAAGAAGCTGTTTCTCTATCAGCATCTTTTAAAGATTCCAGAATTTGGTTTGCCTCATTTGTAATTTTTCCAAAATCTTTTTCATCTAGATTTTCGTTTTTCAAAATTTCCAATTCTAACTCGTTTAGTTTATATCTTTGCAAATAAATATTTTTTAGGATAAGGTTCAAACTTGATTCTACGTCTATGACTTTACTAAAAATTTCGTTGTTTGTTTTTTCTCTCTCTTTGATACGAATCCTTTTGTCAGAAATTTTTTTCAAATTCTCAGATTCTTTAGTTAGTTTTACATTGGATAAATTTGCAACGGGTTGGTATACTTTTGTTTCTTTATAGGCAGCAGGAATTTTTTTTGATGCGATGACCCTCGGTCGTAATGGAAAGATTTCCGAGAACTTTCCAATAGAGCCAAATTTATCAATTCCTGCAATTCTTCCAAATTTATATTTTGGAACTGGCTCGATAAGAATTGGAGTATCCTCCACTTTTTTGGAAAATAATATCTTATTAAATTTCTTAGTGTCAGATATTTCGATGAGGTATTGAGTTGCGCTGGAATTATTTTCCCACTCAATAAATAAAACGGATTCTTCTGCATTTAAGGAAATGCAAAAGAAAAAGAAAAAAATAATCAACCTGTATATCTCGAACATTTTTTTTATTTTAAGTATCATATTATTTCTCCAAAGCAGGTTTCGGAACTACAGGTTCGAGTAGTTTGAAAGGCTCAATCGGTGGCTGTCCTTTGATTACTCTCGTTCCATAGCCCTTGGGAACAATCACTGTTACACTCTGTGCACTAACGTCTACCTCTCCCTGATAACATCCTACTAAACTTGTTTCTTCTTTGTCTAGACTAACATAAAAAGTAGTTCCTCTTACGCCTATCACTGCTCCCGGGGTGACAACAGAGTATTTGATTTCCTTATTGTTCGCATGATTAAAAATTTTTAGAAATATACTCCCCGATGAAAGACTAAGTCCCTGTTCGGACTGTTTCTCCAGTTTTATACTTGAATTTTGCCGCATTTGAATTACAGTCTTTGTTTCATCAGCATATTCTATTTCTGCACTCGAGTCGGAGGAAGTTCTAATCCATTCATTGTCTATAAATTTTTGTTTTTTGTTTACCGACGTCCAGCTTTTGTCTGACGATTTAAATTCGACTTTGCCGAAATAGGAGCGGAGTTCAGCTACCTCATTTATTTTAGGAGAATTTTTTTTACTTAAATGAGTGGGAATTTTTAAGATCATACCCTGTATTATTTTATGCGGATTATCTATTTGATTGTATTGTAAAAATTCTCTCCAGAGATTAGGATCGTTTAACTTTTCTCTAGAAATTTTTGCTAGAGTATCATTGTCTTTCACAATATAAGTTTCCGTTTCTTGAGCAGATAATGTAACAATAAAAATAAATATCGAAAACACTACAAATCTATACCACTTCATATAATTCCCCAACTGCATTGCATTTTTATTTTGTCTATGCACATAGTAGATACCATACGTTTTTTATGGTATAAAAATTCTTTTTTGCATAAGGATTTCACAAGCATCACAAAGTGTCACTATTTCTTAGACCAAGCCCTCAATGACCATTGTGGCTTTTATCTTTCCTAGTGATGACCTGATTTGAACGAAACGGGGGGAATTTTTATTTATTCTGTTTCATTCGAATTATTAAATACAAAGCAAAGCCAGTCGCAACTCCTGGAACAATTCCAAGTAGAACTGCAATCCAACCATACCTAATTTTTTTTTCTCTCGCTTCATAGAAAACCCACACAGTAAGAATCATCCAACAAAAAATTGTATCTAAGGAATAGCCTGTAGAGTATGGGTTCACAAATCCTGCTCCGAAGGCAGCTATTATATCCGGATTTTGCAGGAAGGGGGGAAGAACGATTATCCCAAACAATAAAGCGAAGGAAATTCCCAAAAATAGAATTAGGTTTTTAAAGTTAAAAATCATAGAGCCTGTCCAGCAGAAAAATATTACATACAAAAATTTGCTCAATATCTTTTTAAGAGCATTTTTCCAATTATGAATTCTAAATACAGAACCCTCTCCGAACCGAAATATTTCAATTTTAAATTTCCTTCCAAATTTTTTTATTTTCAATCAGGCAAAAAGGGTCTTGCATAAAAGAATAATAGATATTTGTTAGCTTTAATTTATTCCGAAGAATGATTGCGAAGGGGAATAAAAATATCTGCGATTTCTTTATCGAATCCGTAAACATACACTTCAAATAAAGAATCACTGGATATAGAATATTTATGCTTGGGACAAAATTCATTAAGTAAAAAAATATAAACATCATAGAGTCCGATATAGGCTCCTCTATATCGGCAAACTAAATAATTTCCTCCTTTCAGGGTTTGGATTCCCATCTCAGGAAGAAGTTGACATTTCTTTGTAATAGTGAGTCCAATATCAAATCGAATTTTACTTGCCTCCGTAATTTCTGGATCATCCTGGCAAACGCCTATCATTTGATGATTCTTCCAATTCATTTGATTTAATTCAGCAAATTGAATTATTTTTTTAAACTCTTTTGAATTTTTATCCGGACCGGCAAGTTCCTGGTATGGTCCAATTTTTCTTAGAAAGGCAATTTGGATTGGATCTATTTTTCGAATATGAATTTCATTTAACTTAATTCCTTTTGGAACTTGGGAGAAGTTTTGTATTGATTTATTCAATTTAGAAAATCTTTTTCTAAATTCAGTTGGATTCATTTTAAAACTTTTTTTGAATGCTCGACTAAATGCTTCATAAGAATCAAATCCAGCCTGGATAGAAATTTCTTTAGCAGGGATTTCACTTACTTTTAATTCAAAGGCTGCTTTTTCTAAGCGCAATCTTTTTAGATGGGTAGAAATTGGTTCTCCATTTAATTCTTTGAATATTCTATGAAAATGAAAATTGGAGAACCCTGACAAAAAAGCCAATTGATTTAAAGTAATTTTCTTTTCTAAATTCTTCAAAACAAATTCATGAACAGGAAAAATTTTTGACTGATATTTTTCTTTCATAAGACTGGTAAACTAAATCGACCAGTCTCTTTTTTTCAGACTTACTAAATTTAGTCCAGTGAATATTTTTAATTGCTCCTTCAAATGAATACAAGTAATAACAAAAAGGCAATTTATTCACTTGCTTGTTTATGCAGATTTTTAAATAAGCAGTTACTGAACCGGTTTTGCTTAAATCTTCTAGACTAAAAATCCCAATCTGATTTAACTCTGAAATTAATGTTTTACCTAGATTGATTTTTCCTTCCAGTGATGATTTCATTGCTTTCTCTCCTGAAGAATATCGATTCCGATTCCATTCGGATCTAATACTGTAAAATGAGTATCACCCCATTCTTCAGTCGTAAGCTCTAAATCAATTTTCACTTTTTTATTTTTCAATTTGGTGAAGTATTCTTGAATATCCTCCACTTCCAAAAGTAACCAAATTCCAGAAGAATATTTTTTTTGAAAATAGTCTTTCCTAGTTTGGGCTTGTTCTGGTAACATCAAAGCTAATTCATATTCAGGTCTCTCTTTTACATTTAGTAAAATGAACCAATCGGACTCAAATTTAATTTCAAAATCTAAAATTTGAGTATAAAATTCTTTGGATTCAATTAGTTTATCCGTGATTATTCCGCTGTGTAGTTTCATAATTTACCCCTTTACTATAATTGTCTCATAGAATAGAAGCACTGACTTGACCGTTTTTGCTTTTTTTATTAAAAAAATCTATTTAGATAATTTTAATTTTTTCTTTCAAGTAAATTGCATCCAACGTCTCTCATCGTTCTATCTCCAAAATTAAAAGCGTAAAGCAAAATTGGATTGCGTCTCTTCCATAAGAAGGTGTTATGAACTAAACGGATTAAAAATTTTCTTTGGGCAATGTAAATGTGAATGTGCTTCCTTTCCCTATTTCACTCTTAACCCTGATTTCTCCCCCATGTAATTCAGTAAATTCTTTACATAAAATTAATCCAAGCCCTGTTCCCTTTTCGTTTTTTGTTCCAGGATTAATAAATTTAGAATCTATTCTAAATAATTTTTCTATATTATTAGGAGCAATTCCAACACCAAAATCTGATATCGATATTTCTAGGAATTCTCCCTTTGCGTTAGAGGATACTATTACTTTACCGTTAGGATAAGAAAACTTTATTGCATTTGTAAGTAAATTGCGTAAAATTGTATTAACAATAGATTCGTCTGCAAAAACTTTTTCGTCGGATAGAATTTCACATTCTACTGAAATATTTTTCTGAAATGCATTGCTAGAAATTATATTTATAGATGCATCCACTAAATTCTTTAAATAAATCTCTCGAGCATTTATTCGAATCTCTCCAGTTTGTGACTTTGTCCATTGCATTAAATTTTCCAATAAATTATATGCTGATTTGGAAGATGTTTGAATCATCTTCAAGTATTTTATTAAATATTCAGCAAACTCGCTATTATCCGACATTACTTGATTTTCTAATAATTCGGCAATGCCCATAATACCCGAAAAAGGATTACGTAAGTCATGCGCTATAATATTAAAAAATTTATCCTTCGTATTGTTTAGATTTTCTAGCTCTTTTAAATTCTGATTCAATTCCTCTTCATTTTTTTTTCGATGAGTTATATCTATCAGAATTCGAATGTTTAATCTAATCTTGTCGTCCTTGTTCCAAAGGGGAACACATGTAACATGGGTCCATATCAAACTTCCATCTTTTTTTATAAATCGTAATTCTATAGCGAATAATTTTATTTTACCGGAATTTAAACGATTCATGTTTTCTTCATAAAATTCTTTATCGCCAGGAAAGATAAAATTCAAAAATTCGATGTTTGTTAGTTCATCTGAATCACTTCCCAGAATCTCGCAAAATTTTTGATTTACTTGGACAGGAATACCAGAATAAGAATTAGCAAGTGCAATACCCATAGGTGCTTGATCAAATATAGTGCGAAATCGCAACTCGCTTTGAGCAAGTTCTCTATGTAACTGTTTACGATCATTAATATCATTTACAGTAAACAATACTCCTATAATCAAATCCTTCTCATTTTTCACAGGAGCAAATTGTAATTCAAACCAATAGTCTTCATTATTTATATTAACAGGTTTTTCCAAAGTAAACACTGATCCATTTAGAGAAATCTTAAATGCGGCATCAAAACTATCAATATCTTCCGGCAAAATAGATTTATGAATTGATTCCCCGTAAGCTAATTCTCTATTAAATACCAGCAGGCTATTTCGATTAGCCACATTATTAAAAAATTGTATTTTTTTATTTGAATCGAGAAAAATAATGGCTTGTGTATTACTTTCCAGCAACACTCTAATTTTTGCTTCTGAAAAACGCAATTCCTCTTGAATATTTTTTTGAATCGTTATATCTGTCATGATTGCAATAAATTGTTCTAACGCACCTTTTTCATCTTGGAGAGGCACAATGGTAGTATCCACCCAATAAATTTCTCCATTTTTTGTTTTATTTCGAATTTCTCCGTGCCATATTTTGCCTGCATAAATGGTTTTATATAACTCCTCAAAAAAGAAACGAGCATGGTAATCAGAATTTATAATTCGATGATTCTCTCCTAATAACTCTTGCTCTGAAAATTTACTAATTTTACAAAACTTTTCATTTACATATATAATTTTTCCAGATAGATCGGTAACTGCTATGATAGAATGCTGATCTATTGCAAATTGCCTTTGTTGTAAATCAATATAGGCTCTTTGCAATTTGTCAGAGATTGTTTTTTCTAATGTTTGAGATTTTTTTTCTTGAGTAAATTTGGAGAATGTGGCAAACACACCGTAGCCGTTTTCATTATCTTTTTTTCTGAGCGGATATGCGTTTACTTTAAACCATTTGATTTCATTGTTTTTAGTATTGTATATTCCGATGACTTGATTTATAACTTCTTTGCCTGTTTCAAATACAATCATAGCCGGAAGTGATTCGGTGGAATACTCTGTCCCGTCTTCCTTTATTATTTTCCATTCAGCGTTAGGAGCCTTGCCCTCTAATTGTTCTAATGTATGTCCTAAACTTTCTATCGCTGCATTATTGGCAAACTGGATAGACTTATCTTCTGCATGAAACACTATTCCTTCAGAAAGTTTCTGTAACAGAAATTTGTAGTGGTGACTTTCTTGAAATAAAGGTAGAATTTCGCGATCAAAGTTCATATAATTAGTTTGAATATTTGACTGACTAAATAGTGTAAATCATGTAAAAAAACTAGTTATCCAATGAATAGGACTTATTATATTTAGAAAAATCCTTTATTTACTAATGCTTTAAGAAAAGTATTTATGAAACCGTATCTATAATTCTATCTCCTTCTATCTCACAAATTAAAAGCTTAAATACCACTTCTCGCAAGTAAGTTCGACTATTTTTCTACAAAGGGGTAATTCCCCAATTTCAAAAGCAGAGTATCCAATTTTAATTCAGAATTTACTTTTGAGAATGGGTATAGCAAAAGTGGATTACTCCTTATACATAATAAGGTGTTATGAACTAAACGGGGGAAATTTTTTACTGTCCGTTAGCCACTCAGTGACTAGTCTAAAACCTATTACTGAACTCTGAAAATTTATTGACAAAGTTATTCATTTACATAGAATCAACGCATATTAAGGGTGTGTAAAAAGATAAAAATGTCACATTATATTGCTTTTAGACAGTCCCGAAAATTTTCTTTTAGGAGAGAATAAGTATGTTTAAAAAAATAAGTTTCTTTTTTGTAGTTGTATTTTTTTATATAACACAATCAAGTTTACACGCCGTTAACCTCAAAAAAGTAGCATCTCTCGATAGTGCAAAAATATTTTCTAGTTCAGTCACTAGTGGGCATGATATTACAAATCTTTTCTTTGACCAAGGCAGAAAAATTCTTATTGGTCAAGACTTAGGATTTCCAGAAAACTATAAGTTCTATTTAATTAAAAATCCAACATTTGCTGAGCAAATACCGAAAACTCCACTACAAATCAAAGAATATGAAGAGATTAGTTTTTCCTATAACCAATTTTGTTCTAAGGCAAAAAAAGAAAATAAGGATTATATATGTGACGTTAGTAGACCTGCCACAGAAAGTGATATCACAAGATCTCCCATTTTATGGTATATAAACAGCGAACAAGAATTTGCTATTTTAGTAATCGAAATCCTCTCTCCCGAAAAAGATCGTGGACGTGATTTATACTTAACGCATCTGAACCTAAAAACGAAAGAGATTACAAAGATAAAAAAAATTCCGGGGAATACAAGTTTTGGATTAGATTATATTAACCAAGGTGATTTACAAAAAGAAGATATTCGGTGGTTTTCTGATGCAAAAGGTTCTCTATTTAGAATTAACTTTCCTACAATGGAAGTGACTGAAAACAAAGCCTGTGGTGATAAGTTTAGCAAAATTTACTCCGACCATCAATCTCAAATGGCAGCAGAACAAAAAAGAACAGGGAAAGATTTAATCCGTATGCCATTTATCGCACTTACTCCATTTGTATCGGCAGATGAAAAGTATGCGCTATTATTTGACTACTCCGACATCGAAGACGGACACAACAACAATCCGATAGGACTTGCCTATTATTGTGAAATGTCTACAGGCAAATTAGAAAAATTTCCAGGCCAACATACGGTATATGCGGCTACTATGAGTATACCCGGAAAAATTATTTACTACAACAACCAACGAGGAGAATACCACTCATTAGACATAGCCACAAAAAAGCTAACCCAAGTTTTAAAAGGTCGCAATATGGGTGATTTTATGGTAATCTACGAAGACAGTGCAATAGTTTACGACGATGACTATACATGGGTGGAAGCTCGTAAACTTTCTAATTTAAAACAAGTAAAATCCTACTCCTTGGTTTCAATGGAAAAAATTAAAAACAATTATTTGAACAGAGTTGTAATCAATCCACAAAGTTCTACTTTGTTGTTTGCTAATTATGAGCAAGGGGATTACGGAACTCCAAGCAAAATGAAATTATTCATTTATAAAATGTCACTTAAATAACTCACCTTACGCAAGGTGAGTGCCCAGCGCTGGATTTGGGGCTACACCCGAACTCAATGTTGCTTCCGAGTGGGCGCAACATAAGGCGGGCTATTATTTTATTAATTCATTAGATTTATCTAATATTCTTAATTTCATCTAAATTTCCATAGTTTTATTACTTTGCGTAAGGTAAGTTAAATAATAGAGTTGTTGCTAAATTAGATAGTGAAGTTTTTTTAAAAGCGGCTAATCGGGTGTAAACTATAGCATTCTTTCATAAAGCAGAAATAATTTCTGATAATAAAAGAATGTTACATCTTCTGTTAGTTTTGCGCTTCCATTAAAAACTAAATTAGATTGAATTTTCTTGTCCAAGATTTCTTGCGGATTATGATTTCGACTTCGGCTTTTATATCGGGCAAGTCTTTATCTGTAATTGTCACTTTCCCATTATCATAAAGTCCATGTAAAACAATCATAGCAAACCTCAATTAAAAAAAAATCATTCCCAACAGTAGAATGAATCCTTATCTAAAAATGTCAATTGTCTTTCTAGACAATATGCATCTAACACTTCGATTGAAAAGCAAAACAAAGAGATATTGCAAACTATTTCTTTAGTAATTTCATCTCTACTAAAAACAATGTTCCAATTACAATTATTTCTCCAATAAAATAGAAGAGTCCTAGTGTAGTAACTGTTTTTTGGCAATACAATAAAACGCTAATGGTTGTTAAACAATACATAGCATTAGCTAAAATAATGATTTTTAAAAAAGGTTGCCAATGGTGCTTTAATAAAAAGAAACAACTTATAGAATAGATACAAAAAGCAAATGCAACAACCGAGAGAAATATTAAAACTTCTGATGACAGTCCTATATATTCATTGTATGGATTTAAGATAAAATAAATAATCAATGCAGTTACTAATGCACCAACTCCATCGATTAAAAAAATATTTTTTGGTTTCTTTCTAGTAATCTGCATCCAACTTCTCGATAATTCTATCTTCTCCTCTCCGTTCTCTTTCATAAAAAGGTGTTATGAACTAAGCGGGGTAAAATTTTCCATAAATGCTATTCAATTTCTACTATTCTTTAGATAGAAAATGAAGTATTCACAACTTTCTGGTTAATCGAGAGTAATCTCTCAGTCTCTTACGCAGGATTGTCCTGATCAATAAAACTGAATTTTACAGGAAAAAAATACTATGAAGAATTTGATTTTTCAAAATATATTCTTTTTATGAAAAAACCTTCCAAAGAAAAGAAGAAGAAAAATTCAGAGGAACCAAAACAACAGGTAATTCTACCTACTTATTATGTAGCGATTGGTGCTTCTGCCGGTGGACTTGAGGCGATTGACATCTTTTTTTCTACAATGCCAGCTTTAAGTGGTTTAGCTTATGTGGTTATTCAGCATTTGTCGCCAGATTTCAAAAGTCTCATGGTTGAGCTACTCTCAAAAAAAACTGCGATGCCAGTGCATAGGGCTGAAGACAATATGCTTATTCTTCCAGACAATGTATATCTGATTCCACCTAAAAAAAATCTGAATATATTTCATGGAAAACTATTCCTTAGCGAGCAGGATCATTCTAAAGGAGTCAACCTTCCGATCGATGTATTTTTTAAATCCTTGGCAGAAGACCAAGGAGAAAAATCTATTGGAATCGTTCTTTCTGGAACTGGAAGTGATGGAACTCGTGGTTTAAGAGTCATAAAAGAATTAGGTGGAATGGTCATGGTGCAGAAAGAAGATACTGCCAAGTTTGACGGGATGCCGCGAGCTGCAATTTCTACTGGTCTGGCTGATTTTATTTTGCCTCCAGAGGATATGCCAGGACAATTAGTTTCTTTCTCCAAGCATCCATACGCTACAAAATCCGTTCGTTCGGAAACACTGTTAAGTGAAGAAGAAGGTCTCACCAGAATTTTTTCTCTCTTAAGAGAAAAGTGTAGAGTTGATTTTACTTTTTATAAGCCAAGCACGATCACCAGAAGAATTGAAAGAAGAATGAGCATTTCGCAAACCAATGATCTTAAAGAATACATCGAGTATTTGGTACGTTATCCGGGAGAAGTAAATTCATTATACCGTGAACTACTAATTGGAGTTACTAGTTTTTTTAGAGACCAAGAGGTATTTGATTTTCTTTATTCTAAGTGTATGCAAAAAATTTTACAGTCTACTCCCAATAAAGAAATCAGATTTTGGGTAGCTGCTTGCTCTACCGGAGAAGAAGCATATAGCCTAGCAATGCTTGCACGAGAATGCATGGAAGAGATGAAGCAAACTTTTGATGTGAAAATTTTTGCCACTGATATAGACAAAGATGCTATTCATTTTGCGGCTAACGGTATTTATCCTGAAAGTATAACTGCTGACTTGTCTCCAAAATTATTGTCCAAGTATTTCTACAAGAAGGATGATAATTTTCAAGTAGCGCGAAACATTAGGGAAATGGTTGTTTTTGCACAACATAATTTAATCAAGGATCCTCCCTTCACAAATATTTCTCTGTTGAGTTGTAGGAATGTCCTAATTTATTTGCAGCCAATTCTGCAAAAGAAAGTCTTTGAATTCTTTAACTTTTCCTTGAATCCAGAGGGAGTCTTGATGCTAGGCACGAGTGAATCGACTAGCGAAATGAGTGATTTTTTTGAAACTTTAGATATTAAATTCAAAATATATCGTTCCAAAGGAAAGGTAAAGCCATTAACAGATAATTCTCCCTTATTTCAACCAACTGATACAAGAATGAGGGAAATGAAAAACCAAGCAACTGGCACAAGGCGTTTTCTCAGATCCTCGGAGGATGAGCGAGTATTGGAGCGATTCTTTCAAACGGTGTCTAAAGACTATTTGCCGCTATCCGTTATCGTCAATGAGCAAATGGAGGTTATCCACACATTAGGAGATCCACAAGATTATTTTAAAGTGCCTTCTGGAAAGCTCACCAATGATATTTCCAAAATGGCAATCAAGGAGTTGTCTGTTCCTATTACTACAGGGATTCAGAAAGTATTTCGACAACACCAAGAAGTCAGATTTTCAAATATAAAAGTCAGACAAAATAATATTGAAACATTTATTAATCTGCGAATTATACCATTATCCTTAAAGAAAGGACAAGAAGAATTAGTTACTATTCTAATCGGAGAAACTAAAAAAATTGATGTCTCAGAAATAAATCCTGCCATTCAATCTTTTGATTTATCCAAAGAAGCAGAAGAGCATTTACGGGATTTGGAGCAAGAATTACAATTCACGAGAGAAAATTTACAAGCAACCATTGAAGAACTAGAAACGACCAATGAAGAACTACAAGCGACTAACGAAGAGTTACTCGCAAGTAATGAAGAACTACAATCTACAAATGAAGAATTGCAATCTACAAACGAAGAACTCTTTACAGTGAACGCTGAGTTTCAAGGCAAAATCATTGAATTAACTGAACTGCACAATGACATTCAGAATATCATTAGCACTTCTCATATCAGTCAGTTGCTTTTGGATGAAAATCTTGAAGTGAGAAGATTTTCGCCTAACGTATCTTCTATCTTAAAACTACTCAGCAATGATATTGGGCGACCGATAACGCATATACCAAATTATCTGGTAGACTTTGACTTGATTAGAGCAATTAGAGAAACACAAAGAACGACAATGCATTCCGAAAGAGAAGTCAAGACGCACGATGGAAGCTCGTATCTGCTCCGAATTGATCCGTATGTTATCGGACCAAAGTCTTTTTCTGGAATAATTATTTCTTTTGTAAATGTTACAGAAATTATCAAATCAAGAGATGCACTAAATAATTTGGAAATTCGTTTTCAAACTTTATTCAAAACAATGGAACTAGGCGTTGTATACCATAATAGCATGGGACAAATAATTTCAGCCAATCCGGCAGCAGAGAAAATACTAGGAATGTCCTTTGAGCAAATGAAAGGGAAAGTCTCTACCGAACAGAGCTGGCGAGTCATTCGAGAAGATGGGTCTGATTTCATTGGAGAAGAGCATCCAGCAATGATTGCACTGAAAACAGGAAAAACGGTTAAAAATGTAACAATGGGAGTTTATAATCCCAATCATCAGTCTTATGCTTGGATCAATGTTTCTGCTACTCCATTATTTGAAGAAGGAAACTCTACTCCTTTTCAGGTGTATGCAGTTTTTAATGATATAACAGAGCGTTTATCTGTAGAGTCTAAGCTTAGGGACAATATCACTATGCTGAATCTGGCAATGGATACAGCAAATATGGCTTGGTGGGAATTGGATTTGACTACTGGTTTTATTGTTTTCAGTAAGCGAAAAGCGGAAATGCTTGATTATCCGCCGGAGACATTTAAACTTTATTCAGATTTTATGAATTTAGTTCATCCGGATGATTACGAACCGACCATGGCTGCTATGCGAAGTCATATAGATGGGAAGGCGGATAAATACACAGCAGAATACAGGATACGGACAAGAACTGGTGGTTACAAATGGTTTCGTGATACAGGTGCTATTGTAAAAAGAGATTCAAATAAAAAACCAGTGAAAGTAGTTGGACTGGTTATTGACGTGACTAGACAAAAAGAAATAATTGCAACGCAAGAAGGACAAGAAAGTCACTAGAGTCGAGCGACAAAGGAGGTTTAACGATGAACGAAAGATTTAAAGAACTACGGGATCAAGCGGAAATGGTTTTAAAAAATAGTAACAGCCCAAATTCAGACACTATTGTAAATGATTTCCATAAAATCATCCATGATCTACGGGTTTATCAGATTGAGTTAGAACTCCAAAATGAAGAACTCAGAAATACTCAAACACAATTGGAAAATTCCAAAAATAGTTATGCAGAGCTTTACAATCAGTCGCCCGCTGGATACGTCACCCTGGATCAAAACAGTATTATCCTCCAAGCAAATCAAACATTTATGAATATGGTTGATAAAGATTCATCGGAAGTTTTCAATGTGAGCTTTGCAGATTTTCTGGATAACGAAGATCGTTCCGTTTTTTTAGCTAGGTTTAATGCTTTTTTTAGAAGTCCGACTGAAAAAAATATGGAATTAAAATTAGAAAGAAAAGGTGGCAAGACTGTTTTTATTAAAGTTACTGGAAATTTATTGATTGAAGCTAAACCTAAATCCAAAGAGGAAGTGACGATTTCAAAATTATTTTTAATCGTTATGGATATCACAAGTGAGAAAGAAGCTGAAAGACAATTAGTCGAAAGCGAAAACAACTATCGCACTCTTGCCAACTCTGGATCAGCACTAATCTGGAGTTCAGGAAAAAATAAACTTTATAATTATTTTAATGATGTATGGCTGAAATTTACGGGCAGAACTTTAGAACAGGAAAATGGAAATGGCTGGACTCAAGGAATTCATCCTGAAGATTTAGATAGATGCATTTCTATTTACACGAATGCATTTGAACAAAGAGAAAGTTTTAGCATGGAATTCAGATTGCGCCGCCAGGATGGAGAATACCGATGGATGCTAGATGAAGCACGTCCTAGATTCAATTCCCAAGGGGATTTCATTGGATATATTGGTTATTGTTTTGATATCACGAAAAGAA
This sequence comes from Leptospiraceae bacterium, assembly GCA_016708435.1. NCBI lineage: Bacteria > Pseudomonadati > Spirochaetota > Leptospiria > Leptospirales > Leptospiraceae > Leptospiraceae bacterium. The sequence continues at coordinate 97,568 of JADJFV010000015.1, forward strand.
AAGAAACAGAGCTTGCGCTAAAAGAAAGAAACAAAGAACTCTCTTGTTTGTCTGCTGTTCGGTTTCAAATGCAAGAAAATATTTCCATAGATGAATTCTGTGAAAAAATTTTGAAACTCATAACACCTGCGATGCAGTTTCCTGAAATTACCTACCCGATGATTGAACTAAAGGGTAAGATTTATTCACACGGTAGATCGGACAAATTGCTAACGCAGTATTTACAATCTGAAATTAAAATAGGTAAGGATGTAATTGGCCACTTGCGGGTGTATTACTCAGATTATAGCCCATTTATTTTACCAGAAGAACAAGAGCTAGTAGATAGTGTAGCCAATGCGATTCAAGTTTTTATTGCAAGAAAAAAAACAGACCAAACTCTTCTGGAATACAATACGAGACTAACACTCGGTATGCGCGTAGCAAACATGGCATGGTGGGAAATGGATCTAGTGACAGGCTTTGTTTCTTTCGATAAAAAGAAAGCGGAAATGCTTGATTATCCCCCAGAAAGATTTAAGCATTATAAAGATTTTACGGACTTGCTACATCCGGAGGATTATACGAAAGCAATGAATGCAATGTTGGAACATATGAATGGGCAATTGGATAGATATGAAGTAGAGTATAGAATTTTATCTAGATCAGGTGAATACAAATGGTTTCTGGATATTGGGTCAATCGTGAAATGGGATTCATTTGGAAAACCGCTAACTGTCATAGGTCTTGTGATGAATATTACAGACAGAAAGAATGCAGAAACGAAACTAATAGAGCTGAACGCGACGAAGGATAAATTCTTTTCGATATTAGCACATGATCTAAAAGGACCGATTGGAAGTTTGCATTCTTCTTTTGATTATTTAGCCAGTATTGATGATGATTCAACGGGTGAACAATTCAAACGGTTTCTTCCCTTGCTTAAGGAATCAACAGAATCAATTTCAACTCTTCTAGAAAACCTACTCGTCTGGGCGCGATCTCAAAAAGGGGATATTCCCTATAATCCATCTAGGTATAATTTCAATAATATAATTCGCTCTAATATGCAATTATTCTTAACTACTGCAAAAAGAAAGAATGTCATTTTAGCAAGTAAATTAGAAAAAGAATTTTATTCCTTTTTTGATATGGATATGATCACCACTGTGATTAGAAATTTAATCAACAACGCATTGAAATATACAAGAGAAAATGACACAATTCTAGTTTCAGTTCAGGAACTTGAAAATAAATTGGAAGTAAGTGTTGAGGATTCAGGAATAGGAATGAGGCAATCAACCCTAGAAACCTTGTTCCGAATCGATGTAAGACATCATAGTATTGCTGGAACGAGTGGAGAGAAAGGCACTGGACTTGGTCTTATTCTTTGCAAAGAATTTTTAGACAAGCACAATGAAAAAATCTGGGTAACCTCTGAGCTTGGTAAAGGAAGCAAATTTACATTTACCCTTCCGAAGGCCACCTTAGTCGCAAATCCATAGCAACTATTTCAAAAGCTATTCGAGTATGTCCTAGAAGAGACTTGACAAGGCTTCGGTATATTGGATAAAGTCTTGGAAAGATTACGATATGAAAGCGTTTTTAGCAAAGTCAGTCAATAGCCTAGTTATAGCCTGATTTATTATATCTTTTGTTCTTAGCCTTTCTATTATTCCGTTTTCTCAGGCGAAGGCATTTCAGAAACCGACAAAGTCTTCGAATGCTTTTCAGACCTTTCGTTCTCAGGTTTATGCTACTGAATACAATTTGTCCTCTTTTATTTATACAGGGGAAGACTATCGCTTTAATCAGTTAGAAGAAAATCGAAGTTATTTACAATTTCTTACCTTCACAATCCCGTATTCCAATCCATTCCATCATTATTTTAAAAATAACCGTGTTGCTCGTAATCTTTTCTCTTCTCTCAATTACAAACTCTACTCAATACCTCCACCCTGTTGTAGCTGATGATCCATTTCTTTTCTTAAGAGACAGCTTTGAACTTCTTGGCTGTCTAGTCTCTAATTCAATAAAAATTTTAAATTAAAAGGGTTATTCATTATGTTTTCTTTCTAGTAATCTGCATCCAACTTCTCGATAATTCTATCTTCTCCTATCCAACAAACGAAAGTGCGGGAACACTAGGAAGTGTTTAGACCGAACACATTTTTTCGAATTAGAAAAGTGGACTTTCGTCTCTTTCAAAGAAAGGTGTTATGGATTGGTCGGGGGAAATTTATAACCTGTAATTCCGCCTTTGTTCGTTTTTGCACAGAACTAGGTGTCCTTCACTTCCTTCAGCGTAGTGCAGAGACTGTTCTGACACGACTGCAGTTATGTCAAGAGGCATCTTCAGAAGTGCACTGTCAGACCGCCCTCAAAAGCAAGGCCTGATTTTCTTTCTGCATTCGGGGTATATTCAGGCACGGCAGTTAAATAAGTATTGATTCTGCCCGGCTCCTTTTTTTGGTTTTCCACAATCAACAAACCCTTTTCCCAGGCGAATCCATTGTAAATAATATGAACCATCTGCACTCCGTAAAATACAGCTAGTGCAAACAATGCACCATTGTACTGATCCACTTTGTGCTGGTCTGCAGTAAAGGCTTTGGCATTGGCAGAAACACCGTAAGCAATGCGGAGATCAGCATTTATCGTACTCGGGACAGCAGCCAGCATAAAATTGAACTCTGCATCTCTATGATTTTCCGTTTTTGCAGAAAGTGCCTGCTTGCGCCTTTCATAAACTGTCAATAGAAGCGCAACTGCTCCTCCTGAATACAATACCCCGAACCAAGGCCGTTCGAGGTAAAAATGTCCCCAGCCGGGAAGAACCATAGAGCGCCAAGCAAAATCTTTGTAAGAGATAGGTTCGTCCTTGGGTTTCTCCATTTGGCCTTTTGCGACCAATTCACGAAGGGCTGCGGCTCTGTCAGCAGCCGCACGGGCTTCCTCTTCCTCTTCCTTGCGGATTTTGGCAGCAAGCTCTTCTTCACGTCTCTTCCGTTCTTTAGCTTCCTGGATATTTCTAATCTGATCCTGTTCCAGTGTTATAGCAGCTTTCTTTTTTCGCTGTGCTTCAAGTGCCTGCGCTTTCTGTTCAGCAGTAAAGGGAGTATTTTGAATTCTGACGATGCTTGCCTTGGGTATACTTTGATTCCCTTTAACCGTGGTCACAAAAACAGCATCTGCACTGATCTTTGAAACACGTCCCAGGACAATGGAACCGTTTTTCAGAAGAATTTCCTCCGCCTGTGCTTGAGCAAAAACCGACGTCAGAATGACGCCGCAGAAAAGCAGCAACAGGCGCGACTGTCTGATGCCGAAGTATTGGTTTAATCTTTTGTGCATATTGTATTTCTCCTTTATCATTACTATGGCCCTGAAACACATCGTAAACCAAAAGTGACAACAAATGTCTTACCGCGTGTCCGTGCAAAACCGTTGGAGAAATCCACAGTCCATGCACTATTAGGACCGGATAAGGCTGAGGTAGAAGACCAGCAGTCGGAATTTCCCAGGTTGGGAAAGTATGTTAAATTAATATAAGGACCAAGTTGACTGTCTACAATTAAATTCTTCAGTTCATTGACATCCGGCAGCCGCCAGTTTGTCTTTCCTGCAAAACTCAGGTTCTCACAATACGCAATCGCATCCGACCAATATATGGAATTCGCAGTTCCAGAACAGTCCAATGCATTCTGTCCAGCCAAGCATTTTTGCCACAAAAGTCCTGTTGGACTTTCCGTAACTGTTCCATCTCCGTTGTCTGTTAAAGTCTGTGTGTTCGAGGCAGTTCCTGATACACAGCGTACATTATAAGTGCCCGTTGTTTTTAGACCGAAAAAATCACCGCCGGAAGAGGAAACCATGTAGTACGCATTAGTGGTCAAAGCAGCTCTTACCGTAGAAGACCAATAGTTGTTAGAAACAGTTCCCGGAAAATACGTTGCATCAAAAGCAGGATTGTTCCCATAATTGGGCAAAGTTCTTAACTCTTTGATTGTCGGCAGACGCCAATCTGTTCTGCCTGCATAGCCGGCACCACTGTTCAACGGAGTACAGGCAGAAACTGCTGCAGTCCAGGTATACGTTGAAGCTGTGCCCGTACCGCAATTTGACCCACTCAGTCCTTCCGAGCAGGTTTTCCACACAAGACTTGTTATCTTGTCAGTTGTGATATAATCAGATGTTCCCGTCAGCGTCGGTCCAGTAAAACTGCGCGAATAAGGTTTTCTCAGGTAATGAGAATCCTGACCATAGGGAAAATTAAAATTTCCGACAGTGTACGTTTGCGTACAATTTGTATCTAAAGTCCAAGTTGTGCCATTAGCATAAAAGCATTGTGTTTGACCGGTGTATGAGATCCCGCTGGTTCCGGTGCTAGTTCCACTGCTGGTTCCGGCACTGGTTCCGCTGCCTGCCCTGCCTGAATTCAGAAGAAAACTGGCAAGCAGAGCTGCAGGATTCTTCGAGGTATCGAGAATGCTAGGTTCGAGACGAATGCAGGACGTGAAGATGAGTGCAAGTATGGGGATCAGCGGGACAAAAAATCTTTGAAAAATAAAGAAGGTTCTGATACGAAACAAGGATGATGATTCTGCAGACCTGTGCCGGAGTCTTTTGTTGAATTTGACATTTGGATAAAAAATCATCATGCACAGCCTCCCGTTTTTTTAAGGATCAAGCAAAACAAAATATTTATTTTCATTATGATCTTCCTAAAATCCCTATATTCTCAAAATAAAGATAAATTTCCAGAAAATAATCCGAGAACGGATACATAAAAAGAGTTTTTTATTGTCTTTTGATTAATCTTGTCTTTCTAGTAATCTGCAACCAACTCTCTCGATAATTCTATCTCCTTCTACTCCCACAAAGTTAAAAGTATAAAGCAAAAGTGGACTTTCGTCTCTTTCGTAGAAAGGTGTTATAAACTAAACGGGGTAAAATTTTTTAAAAAGATCTAAAAAACTTTCAATTGTAGACAAATTAATTATATATTTTAATTTTGACCAATAAAGCTAGAAGCCTATTCTAAGCTTTTTCGATAGAAGTATTTTTCCTTATTTTACAATTCCATGATACCATCAATTTTACAGCTTATATCTAAGTTTGGATCAATCGGGGACAAACCAGAAGACAATGCAGCAGAAAAATTAAAGCACAAATTCATATCTACTTGGCTATTCTCATAGAGTCTTGAGGTATTATATGGGGAACGATCGCATTCATTTTTAATTTTTTTTATCCAGCAATTATACCTTACGGCTATACTGTTATCCGTAATAAATTTATTTTCATTTTATAAATTTAAAAACTTTGAGAAAACAAGAAACTTTCAATTGCTCATTAGTCTTTTGCTTCCTTTTTCCAATGGAGTCTAGGCGGATTTCTTGCAAGCGGAGCAGTTATGCTTTGGGCGACTCTTCCATTGTAGGCTCCTTAACGTTTGGCGATAAAAAATCTAGTCTCGAATGGTTTACAATTTATCTTTTATGACTCTGCCTCAGGTATATTTGAAGTAATCTATCCTAATTCTCTATTTTAGTTCCTGCCAAATTCAGTCATTTTCTTTATAATCAATATTACAATTGTTTTTTCAATTGTTTTGGCTTAACTATTTATTTACCAAAGCCAACAGGAAAAGGCAAATGCACAATTAGGGGAAGCAGAAATGTTCCTACGAAGTGTCATGGGTGGAACGGATGAAGGGATAATGGCATTT
>JADJFV010000016.1 GCA_016708435.1 Leptospiraceae bacterium
GGCGACATTTTAGTTGCGGACTAGGAGAAGTGTTGTCTAATAAAATAACGCCAAGCTTTCCGTTGTAGGTTTCCTCGACGTCGTGTCTCGGAAGGAACTATCACGTTATTATTTAGGTGGCAAGAGCATGAACAAACGAAATTTATTTGGTGAGTTGAATTTTAAAAAATAAGATTCCGATCGAGATTTAAAGAAGATAGTGTTAGAAAGTAATTGTTTACCTATCCTAAAAACGCGGTTACAATCAACTAACTATTGTTGAAGTAAATCATTACAGCATCCCTTCATAAAAACAGGTTCAACAAAGAAACCCGTAACTTTAATTCCAGATTATTGTTTAAAAGTTGAAAATAATTTTGCTTGGAATAGCAGATGCAAAAGCTCCAAATGAAAAGTAGCAGATAGACCATGTTGGGCAAGTGTATAGTTATGCTACATTCAGAAATAAGAAGTAAATATTTTGCTCTTTGTAATGGAGTTACAGTTTGTTATCATAGGACAGATGGAGATAATGAACCAATACTCTATTTTGATAACAGATGAAATATAGAGATAATTGGGATAACCAAAGGTTATCTATCGCAAGCTTTCATTTTGCAGGAAACATTTTACTTATGAGACTACAAATGCTGGCAAAGCCAAGGAGTTTGATTATAAAAATAGACGCTATTAGAAGAAGTGAAGTTAAGAAGCAAAGTGCAAAACATTTGGAGTTCACGGATATTTTACAGAAACAAAGCTGGAATGTCGTTGCTGAAGATATAAAAATTTTCCAAGAAAGGCGATTTAATATTGAGCCCCATTCAAGAGTGAGTAACCGCAATTGGAAACTTTAATGAATCATGGAAAGCAATAAGTATTGATATTAACCCGATGGCTGTCTTTATTGTAGATGCGTTAATTGCTCCAGTAGAGATCAATCACTCTTTGATGCTTTTTGAAAATAAAATCTGAATATATAAAAAATGAACCAAAAGACAAAAAGAAATAGAAAAGCCTTAGGCCAATATCCTTATCCAAAGGTTTTAGATTACCGAAAGATCCGGATGTTGAAACTAATGAAAAACTTTTACTAAAAAACAATTACTTTAACTGTCTTGCCAAATTTCTTATTAAAAAGAAAAAAATGAGAATTTAAGAAACTCACTACTTTTAATGTTTCCGGTCTTCTAACAAAAGTAAATCTTACCTACCATAACAAATCCTAATAGACCGGCAGATGGGCAAGGAAATTCAGCAATCTTTGCTTATTTATCGATACAAGAGTTGCTCTTGATCAGTGGATTATAGATGTTATGAAATACTTTGAACTTCGCTTTAAAAAAGTAATAGATGCAAAAAAAGAAATGAGATACTATATAAATGAGCAAACCATAAATGATATAAAAGTAATAAAAGGAAGACAAGCGATTAGAAGTAACTGAAAAAGATTTTAAATTGGAAGTAATAGAAGGGCGAGCACCACAAAACAAAAAATGAATACAATAAATTAATTTCAGATAGTATAAAGAAATATATAGAGTTTTAAAATTTGATAGATGGCTTTCTTTTGTATTCGCGCATAAAGAACCACAATTTTGGCATCTAATAGTTGGAACATGTAGAAAGGTGTGGATTTGAATACGTTGGAGCAGTCCACAAAAAATGGACAGACGAGCTTTAAAAGACAAATCCATTTACTGTTTTATCAGGGCCAACTCGACATTAACTTCCGAAAAGTAAATAACCCTAGAGCAATTATGAGAGCAAATTTAGGAATGGATATTTCTGAAATCGTTTTACATAATAGTTGAAGGAATTATTGCGAAGGATAATGGAGCCACTCTTGAGCGATTAATGGTAAGTTAATCATAAAGGTTTGGAATTAAGTTTCTTGATTTTCTAAAGCAATATACTGATCAGACTCCAATATTATTAGAAAGGTTGGGTTATAATATGAGCAGACAGAAAAATTTCTCATTCGGAAAAACACAAAATCCGTAAGTCATGCTTAGATATTAAACTAAGAGTAAGATATTATCTCATAAGTTACCGAAAGAATGGAGAATAACAATACTAACCCAACATTTGATGAAATTATTTTGAGTGTTTTGCCGTTACTTAAAATGGGAGTACCCCAGAACCCAAACTATATTAAGTGTTCTCGAAGACATTGGAGAACGTGTGTGGATGAAGATAGGTGGCAACAAAGGAATGAACAACCTACATTATTTAAAAAGGAAGCTATTGAGACTAAAAATGTTTGACACCCGACATCATGTCGGACTGGTTCTAGTGATTGGCGTTATTTTGGCTTTATCGTAGTAGACGCAACTAAAACGTCTGCCCTAACAAAGCGTGGTGATCTGCTGCGAGGCAAGTAAGATTTGCCTCTTGCTCCAGTCTGCTTAATTGTTGTAAGATTTTTAGTTCTAAGTGAAGACCATGCTAAAAAATACGCCTTCGCTACAGTCACGGAAAATTGCAAACAAAAGCAATTTCCGCGCCTTCCGCTCAGTCATATTTTGTTGCTTGTTTTTGTAGACTCGGAGACATTGAAATAAAATGAAAAAAGTGCTACCGCATTTTCCATTTATTTCAACGTCAAATACCGTGAACGTTATGCGGCATTTTTAGGTGCGGGCATGTTCGATAAAGGAACCAACGCTAGGATATTTTAGTATAGGTTTCTCGACGTCCGTGTCTCGAAAAATGCAAAGAAGATTTTTAAATGTATAAGAAATTTACTCCGTTTAGTTCAAGACATCTTTTTATGAATCCGGAGCAATCCTTAAAACCAGACTTTTTCGTTTTGTTGCTTATTTCCTGTAAAAAAAAACTTTAACTTTCCTTTTTATTCAAATTTTCCAAAGATTCTAGAATCATAGAAAATAATTTTCGTTGTTTGGTTTGAAAATTTACATCGAACAATTGAAATACAGAATATATTCTTTGCAAATGATCTGGTAAAATTTTTTTTAATTGTTTGATTCCATTTTTACTTAATGAAACTCGAATGACTCTTCTATCTTCTTTCGATGGTGTTCTTTGTATAAAATCGTTTTTTTCTAAAGTGTCTAGTATTCCGGTCATAGTTGGCGGTTTTGACACCTAGTTCTTTTCCCAATCGGATTACGGTCCAATCACTTTCGTTATCCGAGTAAAGAAGCATGATGGTAAGAAACCCAGGTTGAGATAGTTTGTATCTAGAAAAATGTAATTCGAATGAAGTGCTCACAATCGTAGAAAATTGTATAATCTCTGTAATACAATTTAGCAAAGATAGATCGGATTGGTTATTTTCAGATTTGATTTTTGTAAAAATCTTTTTTTGAACTTCTTTGTTTGGAGGTAATATCGTCTTTTTCATAATATTAATAAGTTTACTAATATTTAGCCCCCTAAATATTAGTAAACTTATTAAGGAGAAAAAGATGAAAAATATTACAATAAAATTGCCTTTTTTTCTGATTATATTAAGTGCATTACCTACTTTAAAGGAAGGATTATCGGTTATCTTGGAAATGACCCCGAAGGAATGATAGTCCTACATTGGTTGGTTTACTACAATGTCCTTATAGCATTTACTCTTTTTTTGTAGGATACCTACTTTGGATTCAGTCTACAAACAGATTAAAAATGGCAAGTATCGTTTTTTTAGGACATATACTTGTTATTTCCTTTTTACTTTTTACCTATTTCACAAGTGGAATGGTAGCTCAGAAAATGTTTTTGCCATGGCTTTCCGTTCCACACTTTGGGCGATAATTCTTTTAATTCGAAAAGGTTTTTAAAACTAACCCTTATTCACTTTTCGAAGGAGCATTGATTGCCATCCTTGCTAATATATTTCCCTTGGTGAATTGATAGAGGATAACGCCTGTTACATGGATAAATACAAGAATTAGTATTAATTTGGTAACAATTTCATGAATGTTTACAGATAACAATTCTCTATTTAAAAACGGCAGGATTGATATTTATAAAATTCCATTGTTCAAAATCCTTAGTGCTTGCCACTCATTCAATGAGTAACACTGTTATGTAAATAGACAATGCGTAGCAGTATATAGCATCTTATGCGCACCTTCGATTCCATCTGGTGTTGGATGAGAACTTTTGATTCGTTTATAAATTCTAATTAAAGTCAATAGCACTAGTAACAATCCACTAAATGTATGCGCTCTATAGAATGGTCTTGTAGTATTTTCATCATCCAGCTGAACCATCGCCGTCCCAATACCAAACAATCCCAAAATTAAAATCGCTGAAATACCATGTATAAATCTAGTTGATTTTGGGTGAACAAATTCTGTCGTAGTCTGCATGTTAAATTCCTATTTCTCGTATTTGAATCTAATTATTTAGGATACTAATATTTAGTCAACTAATTAAAATAGTGTAAAATTGATAGATAATGGGTTTTGTTAAGTTGTATATTTTTCATTCTCGAAATATTTTAAATTAAAACTGATTTTCTGGATTTAAAAAACAATTTACTTTCCTACAACAATGCGTTAAATAATTTGGTGGAAGAGGATTTAGAATATGTATAAAAATTTGTTTTTTATTTCAATTGGATTATGGGTTATTGTTTTATTAATTTTAGGAAAATTCTTCATTTCAGGAAATACACATCATTCTACAGATGGTAGGAGATACGTTGAATTATCCTGCAGAGAAAATTTTATTCTTTTAGAAATGAGAGGACTTTTGACTTCCCTGAATGGAGTTCTTGTGGGACTTGAAGCAAACGACAAAAAGAAAATGATTGAGTCTGCAAGAAGTGCAGGAACAAGTGGACACAACAACGTAGAATCCGGTCATGAGACAATCATGTTAAAACTTCCCATGGATTTTAAAAAAATGGGAATGGGTTTACATAAGGATTTTGATTCATTAGCAGAGACGATCGAGGCAGGCGGATCCGAAAAAAGACATTGTAAAAAACTAGCAATCATCTCCGGTCAATGTGTGCAATGTCATGCCGGATATCGTTTTTCTGCGGAATGATTGAAAGTTTTTCTGCGTTTATTTAAAAGTATCTCATTATGAAATAAGCCTACTCCGATTTTGCTATACCCATTCTCAAAAGTAAATTTAAATTAAAATTGGATACTATGCTTTTAAGTATGGGAATACCACTTTCTAGAAAAATAGTGGAACTTATTTGCGAGAAGTGGTATTTAAGCTTTTAATTTGTAGGAAAGAATGGGAGAGAATTATGAAAGAAGTTGGATGCAAATTACTAGAAAGAACAGTTTTCTCCTTGGGAAAATATTCTAATAATAACAAGTCATGACAGTTCAATTAGTGTTTGAAAATATGAATTAAATTGAAAGAGAAGGAAGGGATTACTTCTTTAATTTTTACTAGATTTAATAATGCTCTTACAGGCTAGAATCAATTAGCCATGTAAAGAATATTTTTTACGACTAACGTTGGATTTGCGGAAATTGCTACATAATAGAATTGACTAGCAACTTCGCAAACCCAACATATAAAAAGAATCGTATTGGGTAATGGAGTAAGTTTTACACTCGACATCGTGTCGAGACTGGATTTAGTTAAAGGCGTTGGTTAAGGCTTCTTAGGAGTGAGCGCACCTAAAACACCGCATAACTTCGCGTGATCTGCTTCAAAGCCTCACAATGTTCGGACGCTGTGGGGCTTTTCGATCAAGTCGGCTTAGTTGTATTAGCCACACTTTTTAGTATTTTTGTCAGACTCATGCAAGTCCAGTGCCTTCACTACTGTCACAAAACTTGCAGGAGGGGATAAGCAAGTTTATGTGCCATCCGTTCAGTCACAGGACTTGCTAGTAATAGTACGACTCGGAGACATGACTTTGAAACTCAAAAGGTGCTACCGCACTTTCGAGTTTCAAAGTCACGTCAGATACGCTTAACGTTATGCGGCATTTTAGGTGCGGGCATGTTCGATAAAGGAACCAACGCTAGGATATTTTAGTATAGGTTTCTCGACGTCCGTGTCTCGAAAATCGTAAAGAGGAATTTAAATGTATAAAAAATTTAATTCGTTTAGTTCAAAGCAATTCTTTTATGAAAGAAACGGAGTCCATTTTTGCTTTAAGATTTTAATTTGTTGGATTGAATTATGGGAGAAGTGCAATGCAAATTCCTAGAAAGAAAACTTTCGCATGACTTTTGCGTTAATTCAGTTCAATTTGAAATCGTCGCATGTAAGATAGTTGATTCACTATATACTAGCCAGCTCGTCTCTGGAAATGACCGCAATTTCTCTAGCGAGAGTTTTTCCAGCGAGAGAATAGGGTAGAATAACAAAATTAGCCCCTGCTTGTTCTAAAGCTGGAATTTGTTCGGGCATTTCGGCAGTGGCATAGATTACAGCATCAGGAGAAAGTTCTCGGCAAACTTTGGTTAGCTTCAAATTACTCGTTCCTTTAAGAAGTAAGTCCGGTACAGTGGAAATAATCATAGCCGCGTCATGAATAAGAGCGTGGGTTAATGTGTCTGAGCTGCCGATATCACCAAAGATTCCTTTCATTCCAAAATTAGAAAGCTCTTTCAGCACCTCAAGATTGTCATCAACGACCATAATCTTTTCTAAAAAGAGGATTTATGATTTTAATTTCATCAATAAACGCACGCGCTCCTCTATGAAATCCTAAAATGACGATAGGATAATCATTTTCCACCTCTGCATTTTCAGTGTCCCGAAGTCCATGAATAGAAGGCTTTTTTCTTAAACGATTCAAGATGTTTTGGATGAAATTATAAATTTGTAAATTATACTTGATAGTATATGTGGATGTAACAGCCGTTATCCCAAGTCCATACAGCAATAGAGAAAATGTAGTTTCACTTATGTGACCGTATTTCAAACCAAGTGTTGCAATCACAGGAGAAAATTCACTGATTTGTGTTAGATTCATACTAGAAAGAAGTGCCGAACGATGACTATTACCCGCTAATCTTACCAAAGGATAAATCACTAGGAGTTTAGAAAATGCAGCCGCAAGGATAATGACTACAAGAGGCGAGAAAATTCTGCTTGTGGTGCTGGAATTTTCATTCCGAGTGAAATAAAAAATAATGTCATAAAAAAGTCTCGTAGAGGTGATATCTTAGCTGTAATGTGAATATGATAGGGAAACGTAGAAATCGAAATTCCAGCAATAAGAGCACCCATTTCCATGGACAATCCGAGTAAAGACGCAGAGCCTGCAACAGCCGCGCACCAACCGATAGATACTGATACCACAAGTTCAGGTGATTTTGAAATCCTACTGAATAAACTGGAAAGTAAGTATTTACTGATAACGAAACCAGAAATAAGTAAGAGTATGGCTTTAGCAATGGCTATTAGTATTAACGAAATCTGCGGATCATTGAAATTAGGCTGTAATACTAAAAGTAAAATTGCCCAGATGTCTTGAAAGATTAATATCCCTACTGTAATTCTTCCCGGAATAGAATCCAATTCAAACTTATCATAAAGGGATTTTACTACAATCGCAGTGGAACTTAAAGAACAAAAAAATGCTAAGTACAATATCTCCAGTTTCGCACCTCCAAACAGAGTAGCGAATAACTGGAAGAATCCTAAAGTCAAAATGATATTCAAAGGAAATTGCCCTAGACCAGTTATTAGAATTGTCTTTCCATTTGCGATTAGGTTTTGTGGATTGAGTTCCAGACCAATAATAAACAGAAGCAAAATTAATCCCATTTCTGAAATAACTTCAATGTTATGAACATCCGCAACCAATTGAGGTGTGATATATGGACCAATAATCACTCCCGCAATAAGATAACCAAGTATCATGGGTTGTTTTAAAAAATGAATAATGAGTGTAGTTGCTGTCGCAATTACGATTGCAATTCCAATATCTGTTAATAAACCATGCATAGACTACTTACCAATATCCCGAACAACATAACCGGGGCTAATAAAAGAAACCCCCATATTCCCATCTCTCGAAACCATAATTGCTTCAATAATAGGTTTCACAATCTTATATTCGGATACCCATTCTACCATCGCATTAGCCCCTATCCCCGCTCCGGGTTTTTCGGGAACTAAATGGTAAATAGCCGTTGCCAATGGTGCTAATATTCTGGGTTCTTTAATAATCGCTTTGAGTAGAGTTCCATTTTCGGAATAATAACGAATAGTTCTTAAAATAAGTGGATGATCGGGATCTGTGTTGTGAATGGCAAGTGTTGTCACTAGAGATAATGTTAGCTCATCATTATAATGAAAGATGCGTGCATAAGCGGGCACATAAACCAAACTCCCACTTACAACATTGATTTTCTGCTGTGGAATTGGAAAAGTCTGTTCCACTATTTCTGGAGCAGGTTTTTTAGGTTTCTCATCACAGGTAAGGACATTCAAAAGAAAAAATGCAAATAACAATGCTCTCAACAAGTATTTCATACACACCTCGTTTTCTTACTATCAGAATTATCCATTTCATTCCTGTCAAATTTAAATTCTTGAAGTTACGTCTAACTAACTGACGTTACATAAAAAGGCAAATTTTACCCCGTTTAGTTCAAAACATCTCTTTAAGAAAGAAAGGGAATGCATTTTTGCTTTAAGATTTTAAATTTGTAGGAAAGAATGGGAGAGAATTATGGGAGATGTTGAATGCAAATTCATAGAAAGATAAATAAGTAATATTTTACTACACGCCCAACGTTGGATTTGCGGAAATTGCTACGGAATAGAATTGACAAGCAACTTCGCAAACCCAACATATATAAGAATCGTATTGGGTAATGGAGTAAGTATTACACTCGACATCGTGTCGAGGCTGGTAATAGATAAAGGCGTTGGTTAAGGCTTATTAGGAGTATGCGCACCTAAAACACCGCATAACTGCGAGTGAGCCACTGCGAGAGTGAACTATGTTCGGATGCTGTTCACTCTCTTGCTCCGAGCCGGCTGGTTGTTTAAGTGAAAAATTTTAGTTTATTTGGAAAGCTACCGCAAGTCCAGTGCCTTCACTACTGTCACGAAACTTGCAGAAAAGAGCAAGTTTGCGCGCCATCCGTTCAGTCACAGGACTTGCTAGTCATACGGTTGGCTCGGAGACATGACTTTAAAATTCAAAAGATGCTACCGCACTTTCGAATTTTAAAGTCACGTCGGCTACTCTTAACGTTAGGCGATATTCCCACCCCTAAAATTGGTCGGAATTGGTTATCCCGACATCCGTGTCGGGATAAAACATTAAAATAAAGCTTTTAAAAAACAGGAAGGAATTAACATAAGACTATGAAAATAAATCAATTAATCATTACTCAAAGTAAAGAGTCCATTGAGTTAAGAAAAGCAAAAATAAAATTTAAAGCATTGCTTATTGGGTTGAGCAATAACATTAAAAAGTTAGATCAAAGTATTGTCAGCATAGGTTCAAAAATTATCGATGCGGCTCCAGAAAAAGCTGGAAATGTTTTAAAAGAATCTGGCGGAATGATAAAAGGTCTATTCGGAAATTCTAAGTTAGGAAATAAAATTGGAACTTTTATTGAAGATGGGGGAAACCAATTATTGAGTAACAAAGAAGCGATTTCGAGCAAAGTAAAAGGAGGAATTACAAAGGTTAGAGATATAATGATCGAAACGGCAAATAAAGGCGGAAATATTACTGTAACGTTAGCCGAAAAGATTAAGGGAAATGAATTAACAGATATAGAAAAAAAACGTTATCATAAGGTTGGAGAAATTGCAACTCATATAGCAATTCCAGGTTCAGTTACGGCTTTAGGTACTTTTTTATTTTTCATTGATGCAGATATAGATGGATTAGAGGAAATAAGTTTACAGGATCCTGAAGTGTTAGAGGCTTTGGCAAGAAGTTGTAATACGATTACTGAAAATTCTAGCATGGATGAAATTCAGACCTACCTCTCTGGATTAGATTCAGAAGCTTCAATGGATGGATTTGCAAATAATATAAAAGGTATTCTTGGTGAAATGGAATTACTTGATGAATTGAATAAAAACAATGAGGGGATACTCTATTTTATGCCCGATGCTACCAATAATCCAGATAATGATATTTTCGGTAAAGATGTAAATGGAAATATAGTGGAGAAGATACAAGTTAAAATTACGAGTGAGCCTAATTATGTTAAGGCGGCACTAGAAAAACTTCCGCAAGATACAATTGTTTATGTGAATAGCGAAGTTGGTGATGAATTAAAAGGTGTAAAAAATATTGTGTCAACTTCATTAAGTGAAAAAGAACTTGAAGGTCGAGTAATTAATTTATTAACTAAATTAAAAAATAAAGGAGTCAGAAATGGCATTTAAATCAAGAGAGAAAGTAAGGCAGTTCGCTCAAACAAGAGGAGTTGAACTTAACGAATATGGAAATGAGGGTTTTGGACAAGTGAAGGCTCAACCATAGTTTATATTGAATTTTCAGATTTCAATAAAAGCGATGAAATGATTTCTGTGTATAGTGTAGTCGTTCGGAATGTAAGAGTTGATTCTACTCTAATGTCTAAATTACTCAAACTTAATACTGAATTTAATTTTGGTGGATTTGGGCTGATAGATGATATAATTATTTATAGGTATTCCTTATTAGGCGGGAATCATGTGGATATTGATGAATTTTTTAATGCCTTAGCTATGGTGGCTCTAGTTGCAGATGAATATGACAACAAGATCATTTCAACTCATGGCGGTGTTACTGGAGTTGACTTTCTAACGGAAGCCATAAGACAAAAAGAAGGAACAACTATTGCTCAGTGGTAATTCAGAGTTACCCTCTTATTAGTTATTTAAGAGGGTAACAAAATCTCTTTAAAATTATATAAAGGACTATATATGAAATTTCTCATTATTCTTTTCTGTATTTTCATGACCAATTGTGTGAATGAAAATATTAGAAATCTGGAACGAATAGGATTACCAGAATTAAGTATTCCGCAAATTCGAATTTTATACGGAAATTTTGAAAATAATAGTTTAAAACAGTCAAAGGTTGATTTTAACCCTTTAACGAAGGCATTACCATCAATGATATTATCTGACTTTGCGACAACGAAGCAATTCGAGTTAACGAATAATGAAGATAGGCTAAAAGTCTTAAAAGAAATAAGTGCCAAACAAAAAGCCGGACTAAATAACGAGACAAATTTTGCAGAATTATATAACGTAGATTGGTTACTGAGTGGAGACTTCATTGAATTTGAAAATAATATTTCAATCAATGCAAGGATAATAAATTTTAATAATTCAAAGACTCTTTTTGCGATTAATAAAACGTTTCCGACTAATGAGCTTTTACTTACAAGTTCAAGTAGAAAGGGCAAAATAAAAGAAGTCTCTCAATCCTTATTGGAGCAAATAGCATATGTTCATAAAAATATCGGGTTAGAAATTGAGACGACCAAGATCGCAGCATTGCTCAACAATTACGAAGGTGAGCTTTTAATTGATGATATCACGATTAATAAAGAAGTGGTAATCAATAAAGATAAGAACTATGAAAAGAAAATAAATGACATAAAAAAGAAAGCGAATGAAAAATTTGCAAAAGCGTTAGAAATTGATCCGGACTATAAAAAACCTAAAGAAAATATTCAAAAAGTTAACGATTGTACTTATTTTGCGCCAAAGAGGAATAACACTTTTGCACAAGTAAACGAACCCAAAGGTTTATTCTTAAGAGTTGGTCCTAGTCAAAGTTACGACAAAATACTATTACTCCCTGATCGCTCAAAATTAAAAATCATTGAACCAGCAAATAACGTTGATAAAATATATGATCTTTGCAGTCCGTGGTATAAAGTAATTTATATAGACCCTACGGAGGGAGAAAAAACTGGTTGGGTGTTTGGTGGCTTACTTAAATTTGAAAATTAATAATTCTGACGGAAGGAAAACATGAAACTATTTATCATTTCACTAATCTTATCATTATGCGCTTGCAATAGTCTCTATAAGTGTAATACGGGTGATTGTTTTGAAACAAAGAGCACCGTAGAATTTAAGGAGAATAGGGATAAATACACGGGAGACTTTAAAAGAGGATTTTTTGAAGGAGAAGGAACATACTTTTTTTCTAACGGGGATAAATTTTCTGGAATATTTCAAGAAGGCAAACCTATAAAAGGAAAATATACCTTTACCAATGGTAGTATTTATATTGGTAGTTTTGAGAATGGCACTTTCAATGGAATAGGCGAAATAATTTACTCCAAATTAAATGCGTATAAAGGTGAATTTAATAATGGAAAAATTACAGGTAAAGGAAAATTAGAACTTAATTTTGGAAGAACAATCGAAGGTGATTTTTTAAACGGTAAACAGCGTAAATAGCCTAATTTAAAAACTTATCTAATCCGGCGCTATTTTTTTGGTTGAATTTTTAAAGTTAGAAGATAATACTACTCATATGAAGACGATTACTGTTTCTATTTCCGAAAATGAATTTGAGCGATTTGGTATCAATTCCGAAAAAATTGATTTCAAAGAATTACTAAACAAAATAAGCATTGAATTAGCTAGACAAGCTGCCTATCAATGTCATGAAATAGCAAAAAGAGTCGGACTATCTACAATGACGATGGACGAAATTAGTGCAGAAGTTAAAGCAGTGAGAATGAATGCAAAAAATCGTTCTTGATACTAACGTTGTCGTTGCCTCCTTAATTTCAAACGGTATCCCTTTCAAAATTATAAATGAATTGGCTTTTGAAAACAAAGTTACCGTTTGCATTTCGGGTCCAATTTTTGAGGAATATGTAGAAGTTCTCAGTAGACCAAAATTTTCTGTCTTCAAAGATTTTAAAAGTAGAGCTGAAACCTTCATTACTAAGATTCAAGAAGTTGCTGTTAAATATTCCCCCGATATAAAATTAAATGTTATTTCAGACGAAGCGGATAATCGGTTTCTTGAATTATCCGTCTATGCAAAAGCCGATTACTTGATAACAGGAAACACAAACGATTTTACGGAAGACAAATATGAAAATGTAGATATTGTTACACCGCGTGAGTATTGGGATAATCACTCAGAGTGACTTTTTACTATTAGCCTCGACATCGTGTCTCGACTGGTTCTACATATTGGTCGGGGTGGGAACATCGCCTAACTGCGAGTATCCACTTCGAGAGTGGACTATATCGGAAGCTGTCCACTCTCTCGCTCCAAGCCGGCTTAGTTGTATTAGCCAGACTTTGTAGTATTTTTGTTGAACTCACGCAAGTCCAGTGCCTTCGTTCCGGTCACAAAACTTGCAAGAGAATAATGCAAGTTTTGCGCCCTACACTCAGTCACGGGACTTGCTAGTAGTTGGTCGGCTTGGAGACATGACTTTGAAACTCAAAAGATGCTACCGCACTTTCGAGTTTCAAAGTCACGTCGGATACTCTAAACGTTATGCGGCAGTTATGGGATTTTTAAATTAAATTTAAAGAAAATTAAAAGGAGTCTCTAGTGAAGGCAGAAGAAATACGTAACCTGTTTAAACTGTTAGGTTTTGAAGGACGAAGTATTACTGAAATCTGGTACAATGATGACGGGAAACTTAAAAAGAAGTTAAATGAATATGATCAGACTTTAGCTCAAAAAATAGAATCTTTAATTCGTTGGGAAACTGATATTGGGAAAAAAGTTTTAGGTGAGGTCAGGGCTTTTATAAAAGAAAAAATCGATATGACAAAAAAAGTAAATGAAGATTCATTTCAACTTGGTATTCATCATTTTGAGTTAACTATCATCGACTTTAACGAATTAAAAATAAATAATAAATCACTAAATGATTACTTTTACGAAAACGTACCTCATTCTCGAAAATACACAGGCTGGAATGATTTGGCAGGTATTCCTTTAGAAAATATTAGCATCTCAAATGCAATTATTCGTAACGCCTTATTTTCGGATTCTAATTTCAGTAACTCTGTTTTGCAATCAATTCGCTTTGAAAAATGTAATTTAAATAATTGTTCATTCAAAAATTGCCATGTTTCAGCTTTAAGAATTGAGGCTGCCCATGGAAGCTATTCAAATTGTGATTGGTCAGGAAGCTTAGTAAATGCAATTGAAATATCAAGCAAAATGTTTGGTGGAAATTCTAATTTAAATAAAATTTCATATTTTGAATTAATAAAACGGTCACTATGTATAAATAAAAAGAATAAGAGCTATACTGATTTTGTTTTTTGTCAGTTAATAAACGATGATACCGATCTTCAATTTAAAGATATTTTTAATTACATTAATTGGTATCAAAATACCATGAATCTTTTTAATTCAGCTAGTAAAGAAAAGAATCCAGTCAAAAAATTCTCAAAAGTAATAATGAATTTTGCTATAACAATCACAACTATGAACTGGCATTCATTTACAGCTACTGTCGTAACCGGAGCTTTCATAATTTTTATTTTTTCTTTATCTTATTGGTATTGGAATGACATTTATACAGACATTACTAATTATGAACGAGCTTTAAATTTTTCAATTCAAATATTTACTAGTCTTGGCTATGGAGATATAAAACCTGATTTGAAGAAAAGTAATATAGGACTTTGGGTAGTTTCATTAGAAACCGCGCTTGGATATTTTGGTTAGCTTTAGGAGTTTCTTACTGAATAAAAAATATTTAAATAAATGATGATGAAATTTTACATTTTACAAAACGTCGGATACTCTTAACGTTATAGGAATTTTTACCTTGAATATTATAAAAGAATATATTGAGAATCATGAATCGCTTTTTGAAGAACTGAAATATCTAATAAAAGAGAATTGGATCCACATTCGTTTGCCTAATACAGAAATTATTCTGTCGCTGTCAGAAAAACAAATAAATAGATTATTAAAGCGTAAATTGCCAAATAGGATTCCTGGATTCACTTACTACAAACACTATGGATTTAGTTACGAAAATTACGGAGAATTTCTAATAGGTCAGAATCAAAAGGATGAGAATGAAACTGGCTTATATGGAAATACAATGGATATAAATTTATCATTTAAATTACAAGATGCTATAATAAGAATAGATCGCGTCAGTCCAATTTTTATTTTACTGCTTGAACCTTTTTATACTATCGATGACAATATTGATCGCCTAGGCCTTGCGGATTATTACTATACTTTGCAAATTTATAATGCACCACAAACTGAACATAAAAATCTTATTACAAAATCTTTATATTACTTAAATTCCTTTTATCTAAAGCCGTCGAAAACATCTTTAATGCTACATCACATAGAGGTTGATTTAATCCTTCAGCTTCAAGACACTGACGACATTGACATTGAAATATCTAGAAAAAAAATGTTAAAGAGAAAAGATTTTAAATCTATTGAACCACTTATGCTGTATAATGACGCTTCCTGTCAGACTTTTGAAAATGGGTTTCTTGGATTTTACAGGATATTGGAATTTTTCTTTACTAGAGCTTTAGAGACTGAACTTAAAAAGTTACGATATGATAAATTAAAAACAGAAAAAGAAATAATTATAAAAATTCAATCCAAAGATGAAAAAAGCATGTTAAAAAATTTGTTAAATCATATTCTTAAGCCACAAGAAAAAAATAGACTTACTACATATTTAAAAAATAAAGGAATACTGAAAGAAGATAACTTTGATAAATTTAGTAACAAATTGTATGAATTCCGAAATTCGTTAGTTCATTCTAAAGAAACACACTTAGAAACAATATATATTCCTGATCCATTTTCTCCAAATACAGAGATAAAGCACTGGAATTATATTGCAAAAAATCTTGCGGAGATTTGCATAAATAGATTAAATGTTTCGTAATTGATAACCGCCGCCTAACTGCGAGTATCCACTGCGGCGACTCACTAAGCTCGGATGATGTGAGTCACCTTGCTCCAAGCCGGCTTAGTTGTATTAGCCACACTTTGTAGTATATTTGTTGAACTTACGCAAGTCCAGTGCCTTCGTTCCGGTCACAAAACTTGCAAGAGAATAATGCAAGTTTTGCGCCCTACACTCAGTCACGGGACTTGCTAGTAGTTGGTCGGCTTGGAGACATGACTTTGAAACTCAAAAGGTGCTACCGCACTTTCGAGTTTCAAAGTCACGTCGGATACTCTTAACGTTATGCGGCATTTTTATTAAATTTAATTAAGAGAGAATTAATGTCAGAACATCAAAAAGAACCAGGTAAAAGATTTTTAAAATTACTAAAACAACTAGGAATAGCGTTAGGATATTATTCAGTTAATGAATTTAAAATTACCGAGGGGAGTACCTCCGCTGTAGATGTCGCTTGGTTTAAAGATAAAAAACAAAAATTTCCACTTTTTATTTTTGAGATAGAGTCTACTTCAACTAATGGAATGACTTATAATCCTATAAAAATTTTTGCCAAAGACAATACAACATTTGAAAAACCTTTATTTATGTTTCAAATAGTATTAACAAAAGGACAAGATTCCGAAAAGTTCGAGGATTTAAAAAGGGAATTTGGAAAATTTAATTATAGGATTTATCGATTAAGTTTAGAAGAAGAAATTAATTTTTACAAAGATATTTTATCTCAGAATAGGAGAGTCTCTGAATTTATTAACTTAAATAATATCTTTAGAGTTTTCATAAAGCATAATGTGGATTCACAAATTGTCAACCAACTGTTTCTTTTTATCGAGGAATTTGAATATAATAACAACAGCAATAAATATCTTCTTTTTTATACTTCCATTTATGAGCATACTCTCTACAAAAATAATTTACTTAGATATATTTTAAATAAAAACAGTTATGGATATGAAGGCTATTATAGTTCATGGTATGGATATATTTTTTTAGGTGCATTGGAATATTACAATACGGAGAATTTAGAAAAGAAGGAAGATATAATAAATAGCATTATTAATTGGCAGAACAATAATGGCCACTTAAAAATGATTTGGCCCAACTTTGGATTATCAATGGATTATGATAAATTTATTATTTATAGTAGTGCACGACTTTTAGCAATTGTATATGGGACATGTAATTCTATTAAAATGTATAATTTTATAAAAGATATTCTTTTAGAAATTATAAAATCCTTAAAAGAAAATTATAGAATATCAACTTTGATTTGGTTATTTCACTTATCCAATTCGAATAAAGACGATGAGACTAAAGTATTTGCGTTTACTGAATTAAAAAAAATATATGAGAATGTTGATTCTATCTTACTGAACAGTCCCTTTATTTATGAAGACAATAACTGGGAAGATGATATTATTGATTTTGAGTGCACCTTATTTCAAGATAGCATTCTTGATAGAGAGAAAATTTTAGAATATTATAATAAAAATTCAATTTTATCTCCAGATATTCTTATAACGAGGATTTTAATAGATGATGAAGAGTTATTTTATAATAGTGACAGTATAATTTTTAATGTTTACAATAATAAAAACGCCGCATAACTGCGAGTATCCACTGCGGAGGTGAACTATGTTCGGAAGCTGTTCACCTCCTTGCTCCAAGCCGGCTTAGTTGTATAAGTGAAAACTTTGTAGTATATTTGTCAGACTTGCGCAAGTCCAGTGCCTTCATTCCGGTCACAAAACTTGCAAGAGAATAATGCAAGTTTTGCGCCCTACATCCAACCGCTTCGCCCCCAAATTATTTCTTATGAAAATAATTTGAAGTCACGGGACTTGCTAGTAGTTGGTCGGCTTGGAGACATTGGAAAATGGAAAGAAAAATGCTTGGGGCATTTTCTTCCCATTTTCTCAACGTCAGATACTCTTAACGTTAGTTGCCATTGCATCAGAATAAATTAAAGATCGGGAGACTAACAGTGAAAGCAGAGTTTGATAAATTTATATTTGAGGATAAATTAAAGTCATCAGAAGTCGAAAAGGAAATAGGAATAGTTTTAGGAAAAGTAACTCATCATATACATCCTGACATTGTAAAAAAAAATAATAGAAGCTAACAAAAAATTTGAAAATGAATTTAAAAAGTATTCTGACAAAAAACTGAAAATTGAGAATTATTTTTATAAAAACTCAGATTGTCTTTTTCCAGGAGTAAGAAGACCAATTCAGAGCGACAAAGTAAAAAAGTGGAAAAATAATGTTTTTGAGAAAGATGGAACAATACTGAATGATAATACTTACCCTAGATACATATGGACATATTTAGCAATGAATCAAGCTTATTCTGGAGGAAAAAATGGAGTGTGGGGTAAAAGTGGATTAGACGCATTTGAATTGGCACATATATTTAGCCATAAAAAAGAGGAAAGAAAGTTTGAAAAAAAGGTTTTTAGAAAGTATAATGATAAAACTGATCTCTCGTCGCTTTTTACTTCTGTCTCCAATGTAGTGTTAATTCCAAAAGGATTAGCAAAACCAACAGATAAATTAGAATCAATAAAAATATGCTTCTTTAAACGACATTTAGATCTATATGGAAATAACTTATTAGAATTAGATGGCTTTAAGGATAATATGCTCCCACCATCGTATAAAAATATCGAGTGGCTCCCGCCAACAAAAGCAAATGATTGGGAAAAAAGAATAGATAATCTTTTAGAATTTAGAGTTAAACACTTAAAGAATAAATATAAGAAAAAGTAAAAACTAGCGAAAATTAGATGACAAAAAAAATGGATGGCTTTCGGTATATTTGAAATGAATAAATCAGAGAAAGCTATCCTATTCAAGTATGAAGAATTCTTGAAGCAATTTGAATTAAGCCAAAAGAAAAATAGAAAGCTAATGGCTAATGAATTTGATACAATAAAAAAGATACAACCAAATATAATAAGCGAAATGATGAAAGTTATGATGGATAAAGATATAGACATTTATGCAAAAGAATTAATATCTTTAACTTTTTATTCTTTTTGGGAAATAATAAAAAATAATGATAAAGTAAAAAAATGTAAAATATACATGGAAGTATTTGATAAAAATTATAATAATAACATAAGTTACTTATCATTATTCAAAGATTCAGAAAAGAATAAAAATGATATGGAAAAATTTCTGAACGACAGTTTAGAAGGGTATCGTCAAAAAGAAATGATTAGATATTTGGTCATGATAGTTCAAAGTTTACTAGCATATACAAAGATGGACGGAAAGCATATTGCGAAAGTATTCGCATCAACAAAAACTTTAATTGATACTTTTGACCAATTACTTAATGATGAATTAACAGTGGGAAAAGACTATTTGGAAAAGTAAGAATATTCTGTATTAGGATGTAACAGTCAACTAACTGCGAGTATCCACTGCGGAACGGGCTATGTTTGGATGATGCCCGTCCCTTGCTCCAAGCCGGCTTAGTTGTGCAAGTGAAACTTTATAGTATATTTGTCAGACTCACGCAAGTCCAGTGCCTTCGTCCACCCGCGATGCCCTAAAACTTTTTCTTGGGGAAAAAGTTTTAATGGTCACAAAACTTGCAGAGGGGATAAGCAAGTTTATGTGCCATCCGTTCAGTCACAGGACTTTGCTAGTAGTTGGTCGGCTCGGAGACATAGGAAAAATGACGAGAAAAATTCTTGGGGAATTTTCTCGCCATTTTTCCTACGTCGGATACTCTTAACGTTAGTTGTCATTTTAGACTTGACCATGTTTTTCTAGGGACTAATGTTCGGACTTTATTGACGTAGGTTTCTCGACCTCCGTGTCGAGGCTATTCGTAGTTAAACGTCAGCCAGAAACTAAGTCACCAATTCTGATCATTATCGCCTTCTATTCTAAGATCACACTGGTAGTTTTAGTTGGCATATTGGAGATTGATTATTTTAAAGGTAATAACTATTAGCCTCTTTTTCATTTTGAGATTACTTTTTAAATCCCTTTGTGTCTTTGTGTGATCTTACCTTTTTTCCTTAACTTGATAGCATTGCTGATATACCTAGATAATAGAGTAAATAACACGAAATCACGAAAAGGACGCATTCTGAGGCAATTGAATTTATATAAAAGCCGAAAAAGGGAGGTTTATGCATTGACCTTAGGAATATTTTGAGAATGGAAAATCAGGAAACATACGATTTTTACCGATAATATGAAATGGTATTCTGTAACTGAATAGAAAATACTGTTGATTTTGACAAACACTGATTAAAATCATGTAAATACGGCGAGAAAAATGGAAATATCATTTAGGGACAAGGGAAAGAATAAAATACTACGGTTTACAGGGAACCTAGATATTTACACATCACCCGTAATAAAAAAAAAAGCAATTTCTACGATTGAAGAAGAAGAGGTTGAATCCCTTATTTTTGATATGAGTGAAGTGAATTATTTTGATTCTTCCGGTATTGCGCTTATCGCAAATTTACGAAAGCGAATGATGGATAGAGAAGGGAAATTTGCTCTTCTTGCTATTTCCTATGAAATCAAATCTGTATTGCAGTTGGCTTCTATGGATAGATTCTTTACTATATATGCAAATGAAGAAGAAATTGTATAAAACAGTGAAAATATACTGCGAGTAATCGACGTTATCCAATGCTAGAAATTCCAGGATTCAAAAGCTTAAAAAAAATACCTTGGAAAGATCTCGACCCTGGTATGATTGTTGTTGGTGGAGTTAAGGTAAACAATGGTCTGCCGATTGAACTTGCCACTTTTCCAGCATTAACCGTTAGTCTGATTCGCGAATTAACTACCAAATATCATTTTCTTCCCAATCGAGAAATAATAGTCGCCGAGGCAAATAGAGGAGAGAGTCCTTCTCGTATGTCGATGGGATTTCGCACGATTGAAAAACGCTTAAAGCAGTTCAATGATTTTCGCGCAGTCATTCAAAAACAAAGAAATGCATTGGTTGAGACGAAGGGACTAATATTACCCGCCGATGCTCCTCTTATTTCTACACCCTATGTAATTTCCGATCAGCTAATTAAGGATACCTACAATTCATTTGAATTGAAAATTCCTTTTACCAATGCTCCGTCAATGTTCTCTCATTTAGCCGAGAAAGTTACTCTTGCTGATGTTCTTTCTGGTAAGTTGAAAGACAAGTTTAGATTGCCCGAAGATGTAGAAGTAATGCTTCATCTAGTTGTAGATTATTCGTATAGCATGAATACGATGGATAAGCTAGACCTCGTCATGGCAGCGGTTAATCTGTTTTATATTCATATTTCAGAATGTATGCTCAATGTAAAATTACAGCTCTATGTATTTTCTGAGAATTGTGTTCAGGCAAAATTTCCTCTTTCTGGAAAGGAAATTGAGCGTAAAGCCACCAATTACGGAAGCTTCATGAAGAAAGTGTTGCATCATCGAAATCCAGATGTTATTAATAAAGTGATTTTATTTACTGATGGAGAGCCTTCTGATAAGACAGATGCAATCATGATTGGAAATAAAATGAAGAAGTTAAAGATTGATTATACTCAAATTATATTTGATATAAATGAAGACCGTCGTGTGGAGTATCAGGGATTGAATGGTAGCGAAAAGAGCCTCGATGGTTTTCTCACTAATCCTCCTCCGGGGATAACATCTGTTAGGCTAAATGATGCAGATTGGAGAAATCGGAAAGCAGAGATATATGAAATCTTTACAGAGGTAGCCCATGCCTGTGGAGGCAATCAGATTATCATCAGCGTTTATGAGCTAATGAGCTTAATTGGCGTTGAGGTATACGATCGTTATATGGGAAGACTAACTCTTTCTAGACTTCCTATTATCACTCCTCAATTCCAGGAATTTAAATCTAGTATCAAAAATTCTAAAGAGGAATTAAAAGAGCAAATTAAACAGAAAGTAATAAAACCTTTTGAGTTTAAAAAGGTGGAGAGACCTAAATGATTTTAGAAAATATGAAATTAATTTTTGATGACGAATACAGTCGCCTCTACTTTGATGAGGCAAATAGGTATTATGTTCTCTGGCTGATGATTAGTCATGTTATGTGGTATGATATTTATATCTGGCTCACGAATGAAGAGGTTAGCCTATTTTTAAATTCGGATCATTCTATTGATGAGGTTCAGTTTCGCCACTTTGCAAATGATGTAGCTTTGTCGAGACCCGGTCTCGTTGGAAGAAACAGCATTTGGGATGATAGAATCTTAGTAAGAGAAGAAAATCGTCCCTCTTCTCAATAATAGAAATATAATAAAGCGAATTGGATTTCCCTTAATACTTTTTTTTTCCTTTCTTAAAGTCTTTTATAATAGAATAGGAATAAAGCTTACGCCACTTGTCTAATTATGTAGCAAAGGAAGGAACCTTTTATGGTTGCCTTTAAGCAGTTTTCTGATAATATTGAGAAGAAAAATGAAAAAATTGAAAACACAAGCTTATAGATTCTTTGGAGTAGGAAAGCTAATCCTTTTCTGCTTTGGGATAACTTTCTCTTTGTCTCAATGCAATTTTAAACACGGACCTAAGTTATTCGGGTTTTTGCCTTTACCGTTTTCTCCTACAAAGGATTCTGCTAAGAATTTTATCGTCGAAAATACCGATGCCTTATTTACAAACGAGTTTGGTAGACAGGCTTCTTTTACTATTAAGCTAAGCAAAAAACCAGAAAATGATGTTACGATTGGTTCTATAACATCTTCTAATCCTGCGGAAGGTGTAATAGTTACAGCTTCTTCTTTTACATTTACAAAGGATAACTTTGATCAGCCGCAAACCATTACAGTGCAGGGAGTCCCTGACGGAGTTGCGGATGGAAACCAACAGTATCGAGTTAAATTTGGCTCTTTGAAAACGGAGGATTACAGTTATTCTCTTCTTGTCATTCCAGATGCATTGGTGATTAACACAGACAAAGAAACTCCTAGCATTGCAGCCACACCTGCTTTAGGTCTTTCTACAAATGAAAATGGTCAAGCGGCTAACGTTTACGTCGTATTATCCACTCAGCCAGGGGCAGATGTTGTTATACCTGCGTTTTCTTCTGATACTGTTACTGAATGTGCTGTTAGCGCAACATTGACATTTACCTCTAAAAATTGGGACACTCCTCAGATTGTAAAAGTAACGGGAGTAGATGATTTTTTATTAGATGGAGCAAAGAATTGTTCGATTTCAAGTTCACCTTCGACTAGCGTTGATCAAGTGTATGTAAATAAAACCATGCCCGTTGTTACTGTAGTCAACGTGGACAATGATACTCCCGGCTTTACCTATGTGCCTATCACATCGGCAATCACTACCGAAGGTGGAGGTCAGGCTCAATTTTCCGTTATATTAAATACGATTCCAAGCGGTAATATTAGTGTTTCAGGAATTACCACAAGTGATTCAACGGAAGCAACTATTTCCCCTACAAGTTTTTCTTTTGGACCGACTAATTGGAATATTCCGCAAGTCATGACTTTAACAGGTCAGGATGATTCAATGAATGACGGAAGTATAAATTATACGGTTGTATTTCCGAATGCTAATGCCATTGATCCACTCGATGCGGTTTATGATAATTTGGCGCCATCTTCTGCTGGATCTTTTACAAATCAAGACGATGACACAAGAGGATTTAATATAGTCGCACTCGCACCTACGCCATCGATCAATCCTATTCTTGTGACCGAAGGAGGGACTTCACAAACCTTTTCAATCAGTCTTACCTCTATTCCCTGTGATACACCTTCTAGCCCTGATACATGTAGTCCGGCTTCTGTTACAATCGATCTAACAAATAATAATACATCTGAATATACGATTAGCCCCAACTCTTTGACTTTTACAGGTGGTGACTGGAATATAGGACAGACGGTTACTGTTACTGCCGTGGATGACTTTATCGACAATCCAAATTTGGATTTTACACTTGTATTAGAGCCAATCATTAGCACGACTGATTATTCTGGTCTTGACCCAAGTGATGTTGCAGTCCGGGTAATAAATAATGACGTATCCGGTTTTACGATTAACCCCGCCGGTGGTATCACGGTAAATGAGAATGATCCGGGTGGAGTAGGACTTGAGTCAACGATTACTGTAGTTTTAAACTCAGAGCCAACCGGAAATGTTACCCTTGGATCCGTTATAAGTAGCGACACGCTTGAGGCAATCGTAGGTCCGACCATTGGTGGTGGAAATACTTCTATTACAAATCGAACGTTAGTGTTCACACCTACCGGCGGTCAGGCGATCGTAAATTCGGATGCAAACTCAGACGGAGTAAATGATACTAGCACGGGTGGATGGAATGTTCCACAGACCATTCGAGTCAGAGCAGTCGTCGATGGAACGTCAGACGGAACACAAGTCCGACAAATTCAATTTGGATCTAGAAGTAGCTCTGATGCAAAATACGCCAACGCAGGAGTTACTCCGACTCCAAATGTCCCTGTCACCAATGTGGATAGTGGAGTTCCTACCCTACTTTTACAATCTATTTCAGCAGTTAGCTTTGCGGAGGATGGATCATCGACAATCACCGCCCAAGTCGTTTTAGCTACTCTTCCGACAGGGAACGTAACTATATCCAATATCATATCCTCTGATTTAACGGAAGGAATTGTTTTACCAAACGGAGGGGGCGGTTCTATCACAAATAGAACGTTAGTCTTTACACCTACAACGAATGCGGCTGTTGCTGGAACAAATACAACGACTGGTGGATGGAATATGCCTCAGACAATCACAATTAGAAGTGTCACAGATGGATTTGATGATGGAAATATTCCTTTTAAGATTACTTTTCCGACTGCAACCGGAGCAGTTGAATATGTTGGCTTACGACCGGTATCCGCAAACGCTGCTTATAATAGCGGGTTGGGTGAGTTGACTCTGACGAATATTGACAATGATACTATTGGGTTCACTATCTCGGCTGCCAATCCTTTTCCTATCACGGAAGGAGCTGCTGCTGGAACGTTTACAGTTGTATTAAATTCTGACCCATGTAGTACGCCTGCTATGTTAGTAAATTGCGCATCACAAGCTGTGACTCTTAATTTGATAAACAATAACACAGCCCAATACACAATTAGCCCTTCATCGCTTACATTTGGTGTCGGGACTTGGAATTCGCCTCAGACGATAACAGTTACCCCCGTAAATGATAGCTATGACGAGAATACGATGGATTTTACATTGGTTCTAGATGCTATCGTTAGTACGAGCGACTATGGTGGTCAGAATCCGGCTGATGTTACTGTGCGGGTAATAGATAATGATACAAGAGCAATTAACCTCACTCTGACGACTAACTATTCGACTGTAACCTCAAGTGTGGGAGGCTTTACTGAATACAATATGAATTTAGGTTCAATGCCATTTCCAGGAAATACAGTTACCGTGACTGTAAGTGTACCGACTGCTTCCCCTCAGGAAGGAAAGATTCTTGCCGCGGACAATGTGACCCAATTAGACACAAGAAGTTTTACCTTTACCAGTGCGAATTGGTCAACGACACAGATGTTTCGCGTTAGAGGAATTACGGGTGCAGGGACTGGAAGCGCCAATTTTACATTAACTGCCTCTGCCGTAGAGACTGGAACCCTTCCACCAACCGGTTACACCGCATTAACCTACAATAATTATACAGGAACTAGCGCGACCCAATCCATTACAAATTACCATATTGGCGCCGGAAAAAACTTGTTCTCGCTGGAAATACAACGACTATTTCGGAAGCAGGAACAACTCAGGCTTTGTTCTTTGTATTACTTAAACAAGCTCCAACTGCAAATGTTACTATAAATTTTGGAATAAGTGCTACTTATCCATGCACATTACCAGCGTCGGTTGGAAATACGACTCAATTTACCATAAGCCCCGCTTCTTTAACAATAACACCGGGAAATTGGAATCAGATTACAACGGCAACTCAAATTACAATTTCTAAAGTCGATGATTTTGTTGATGATGGAGATGTATCCTGTCCTGTAAGAATCACTTCTACTACCAGTGGGGATGCTTTCTTTAACGGACTTGTTACTCCGACAGATTTTACACAACCTTCTGTTATCGTTACGGACAATGATGCACGCGGGATATTGAGGGCGAGTCAGAATCCTTTGCTGTCTGGAAGGTTGATTACGTCGAGGACGGGAGCTGCGGCTACTCTTCAATACAGTCTTACTAGCCGACCAATGACAAATGTTGTTCTATCTTTTGCAGCAACTAGCGGATATGCCACATTTGCCCCGGCTACGCTAACGTTTACTCCGGCAAATTATCTTACCCCGCAAACTCTTACCGTCACGGGTACTGGATCAAGTCCTGCGGCTGATACGAATTATGTGGTCACGGCTACCGCAACTTCGACGGAAACAACAACCGGTTTTGCCAATGGAGGAATTTACAATACTCTAACGGACACGCAAAATGCGACGAATCGCTTCTTGCTTTATGATCTAGTGCCTTGCACGGGACCGACCCTAGGAACATGCTCTGCTGTTAATGCTACGGGCGGAACAGTCGCAGGAACTTATATAACAACAGAATCCGGAGGTATGCGGTATTTTGCTGTTAACCTCAGAGCAAGACCGACGACAACGGTATCGATTACTGTATCAAGCTCGAATACTGCTGAAGGCACAGTATCTCCAACAAGCCTAAGTTTTACGAATGCGAATTGGAATACACAGCAGATTGTAACTATAACAGGAATAAACGATTTTGTCATAGATGGATCTGTTTCTTATAACATCAATTTTGGCGCGATGACCGGTAACGCATCATTTACCGCAA
Organism: Leptospiraceae bacterium; assembly: GCA_016708435.1. Lineage (NCBI taxonomy): Bacteria > Pseudomonadati > Spirochaetota > Leptospiria > Leptospirales > Leptospiraceae > Leptospiraceae bacterium. Next base: position 26,603 of record JADJFV010000016.1, read on the forward strand.
CGATACCATCTCTCACTGCTTCGAATTCGGACAATGATTGAGCACTTAAGCAATGAGTGGTGATCCAAACTATGCTGTTGATCCTCCTGACTATACGATTTCGATTACGAATTTGGGTTGACTCTGATTTAATCCCATAAATTCCTGCTTGCTAAGAGAACTCTTTTCTTAAAAATAGTAGTCGTAACCTTTAAACAAAAAAGGCGGAGAATACTATGAGCCAACAAACTACATCCTCGGGAATGCCCATTCATTTGAATGAAAGAGATTCCATCTTAGACAAGCATTTACTTACAGAGAAACTAGCTTATTTTAATCGGAAAAATCCCGGAAAGAATTACATGCGAAAGGGGGCTGGGGCTTACGGCGTGTTTACCCTATTCGTTCGTTTTTCTAACTACCGCGGAGAAAAAGGATCAGCGGATACTATGCGTGATCCGAGAGGGTTTGCGATTAAGTTTTATACCGAAGAGGGTAATTGGGATTTTGCGGGAAACAATATTCCAGTATTTTATATTCGGGATGCGTGGAAATTACCTGATTTAATTCATTCCCAAAAGAGAGATCCGCAAACAAATCTCAACATTGCAACTACGATGTGGGATTTCTGGTCATTATCCCCTGAGACTTTACACGGAGTTACGATGAATTTTTCAGAGCGAGGAATTCCTAAGAGCTTTCGATATATGGATGGTTTTTCCTGTCATTCATTTAGTTTTGTCAATGCAGACAATGTTCGTGTATGGGTAAAATTTCATTTTAAATCAGAGCGGGGATTGAGTGTCTTACAAATGAAGAAGCAACAAAGCTTGAGGGGAAAATCCAGACTGTTATGTAGAAGATTTATTTCACTCGATAGAGTCAGGAATTTTTCCTAAGTGGAAGCTATTTGTTCAAATTCTAACAGACAAAGACTTGGAAAAATTTACCTTTGATCCATTTGATGTCACTAAAGTCTGGTCTCATGCAGTGGCTCCCGAAATAGAAGTAGGGATACTAGAACTTAACCGCAATCCTGAAAACTATTTTGTAGAAGTAGAACAAGCTGCTTTTTCTCCAGCAAACGTTGTTCCCGGAATTGGTTTTTCTCCTGATAAATTATTGCAAGCAAGACTATTTGCCTACCCCGATGCACAGCGTCATAGACTCGGCGTGAATTATCAGTCTTTGCCGATCAATCGTCCTCGCTCTTATGTAGAAAATGGATATCGCGATGGAATGATGCGACTTGATTCCAATGGAGGCTCGGCTGTGAATTACATTCCAAATAGCCTCGAAGAAAAGCCTGTATACAATAAGCAGCAAGAGGCTAATTTAGTTACTCCACCGACTATTAAGAATTATCCTCTAGATGAATACACTCAAGCAGGAAATTTATACAGACTCATGACTGATGAGAAAAAAGAAATCCTAGTTGAAAATATTGTCGAAAGTATGACACATATTCCTACTCGAATCCAGGTAAGACAATGTGTTCATTTTTATAAAGCCGACCCCGAGTATGCGTATTCAGTTTGTGATTCTCTTGGTCTTGATTTTAATGAAGTGAAAATGCTTTCTACTTTTACCTATGAGGAGCTAATCCCGAAACTGCTAAAGGACTTTATGAGAAGATTGAGAGGGTGAAGACGGTGAAATAATTAGGAATTTTGAATGTAAAGAGAGTTGGTGTTTTTGCGTCCTATATTTTTGTTCATTGCAGGCATATACTGCTTTGCCTGTAGTGCCTACATCATTTCACCGGGTATAAGGTCAGACAATGCATTGACTAATATTGAAAAGCCGCCAGTTATACGAAATGATAAGATTAAAAATGACAACCTTTCTGTTTCTGTGTTTATTCCAAAGAAGAAGATTTAGAAGAAACATTTTTTGATGAAAATAATTTTCTCCTGAAAACGAAAACCTTAGAAATATCCTCACACCATTATGGGAAAGAGCAAAAGAAACAAAAAATGTTGTTCTAGTTCAAACGGAAGATAGAAAGAATAAAGAAAATATAAGGCAAATCAAAAGTATCCATATAAATCTAAAAGATTGTGAGCCAATTAAATCCATAAACTATCAATACAATTTCATAAAATTTGTTCGCTTCAGGAATAGAGTAAGAAGTGTAACTATCTATCCCAAACTTCCTGAATCTGCTTATTTAGAAGAGATGCAACCAATTTTTCTATGAATGAAATTCCAACACTGCGATCTATTTTTATTTTCGAGAAAAAATGTATCATTGGTTTACAATCTCTAGTTGAAGTAAAAATAGAAACGGATGAAACATTAATCTTTAAATTTCAGAATGCAAAATAAAAACTCTCATCTCCCTCTCTCTGCGTCTTAGTGCCTCTGTGGCAAATCTTTACAACAAATACTTAAATTTCTTTTTCTTGGAACGATAGACGATATAGTCAGAGTCAGAGAGTTACAATACTATTAATCCTTCTTCTTCGGAGACTAGAAGAAGACTTGCATCGGCGAGATCCATCGGAACATTTTGGTATTTTAAATTAGGTTTCGGATTTTTTTCGAAGAGTGTTTGTCCTGGGGGCTAATACGAAGCGGGTCTCGTTGTAACCATTTTAGAAAATCAGATTGCACATTTGGATTGAAATTCAAAAAATGCATAGTCTCTGTGATTACAGGCCAAGTAGTATAAAACTTTCCAGAAAAGTTTTTAAAGAAAGTTTGGACGCGCAAACTATGCGTATCTGAATTATCAAAGAGAGCGATTAAGGTCCTGCATTATGCTCGCCTTACTCCGTTTAGTGATTCATTGAAACTGAGTTGCAAAGTTGCTAGTTATTTCATGTAAAAATATCGTAAATCTTGGTGTTTTTACGAACCCTTACTCTACTACCAATGCAGGCGCAGTGTATGTATTTAGGAAGATGTAGCGAAGAAAGGATAAAAAACGGAATCCTTACTTATTTCTGGAACAATAAACTTATAGTCTCAGGAATTGCCGGCTCTCCTTTAGGCACAGATGGAATTGGAACTGCTGTTAGATTAAACTGCTTTCACTCTCAAAAAGCCCAAGACTAAACATTTAAAATTTCATTGAAAATAAAAAAATCTTCATTGAAAAAAATAAAATCTTCAATGAAGTTTTCAAATTTCATTGAAAAATAAAATATTCAATGAAGTTTTAGAAATCTTCAATGAAGTTTTTTAAAACTTCATTGATCTTTTAAATTTTGAAACAGACAAAAAGAATTTTCAAAGAATCCCTGAAAGGGCTTATTCTCTGAGCTGATGTTCCGTGCTGGTCAATGCAGTTAAGGTAACAAACAAATATGAAAAATTAACCACAAATCGAAGGGCACGAAGAGAGCGAATAAAAACTCCTTTTCTTTTTCTTAGTTGACAAATCAAAAGAAATGGTATAAATGAAACGATTTTTATTTTGAGGAAGGTTATTCTTGAACGGAAGATGTTATATATTTTTACTCTTTGCTGGAATTGCATTTACTACAAGTCAATCAGAGATAGTAAACTATCGCAAATCTAAACCTAAAGAGGAGTTACAGTCTCAAACTTCGATGGTGGAAGCAAAAGAGTCTGTAAAAAGTAGTCCTCCGTTGAGTGAAGTGCGTGAATCTAGGAATGAACTCATCCCAATTCCAAATACTCCTCCGATTCCAGAAAAGGAAAAGATAGTCATTCCCATGACGCCGCCGACAGGTCCACCTAAGCCTCAAGTGAAACAAACAACTCAGTTTTCTCGCCCATTTAACCAAAAGCTTATCACAATCGTAAACTTTTCTGCGAATCCAGAAAATCCTCATAAGGGAGTTGTATATAGTCCGATTGAGATGGGCTCGGTTCTTTCTTCAATGGAGGGTCGAGTGCCGCTATTGACTATATGGATGGGTATCATAATTATATCATTTTGGAGCATCCAAATGGTTTTTTTACTGTCTATGGAAATTTGGATGAAGTATTTGTCGCCGAAGGGCAGACTGTAAAAAAAGGCTCTCTTTTAGGTAGTCTTGTGAAGGAAAAAGGATTGTATTTTCAAGTCAATCAGGGAAAAAAGACTCTAGACCCAATCAGTTTAATTAAAAGTTAGATAAAAGATTGGTTTTGACGAAAGATATTATAATAGTGAAAATAGAAGGGATAAACTCTTGGCAGGACCAATAATACGACACTACAAAGCTGGCGCGATTGTCTATTTTGAAAAGGATAGAGCAGAAGACATTTACGTCTTACAAAACGGACGCGTTATTCTCACATACATGTCAGTAGACAGTAAAATGGAAATCAAAGAAGACGTTAAGCTCGGAGAATTCTTTGGAGTAAAATCTGCGCTCGGGCGTTATCCGAGAGAAAGACTGCACAGGTCATCGGTAGTGCGAGCATTCTAGTTTTTAAGCTCGCCGATTTCGAAATATTTGTTGCAAACAAAACACATCTTATCCTAAAGATGATGAAAGTTTTTCCAGCCAGCAGACAAATTCACGGAAAAGTTAGAGAAAATTTAGGTCAATTTGGCGATCAAAAATCACCGGCATTTGAGCTTATGAACGTTGCAGAAGTATTTCATAAAACTGGAAACTACGAGCATGCTGTGTATGCGTATAATAAGTATTTGTCTCATTATCCCGGTGGTTCGTATGCGACTCGCGCTCAGGAATTATCCCGAATAGCCGCTAAAAGTTCTATGCTTCCAGGAATATGCCTGAATTGGTTTATGAAGTAGAAAGAAGAACTGCTCCACCTACTCAAAAGCCTGCTACTGTCAGCCCTGCCAATCCAGCAGCTACTTCCACTCGCATCCAAGCACTTAGTTCTGATCTTTCCATTTCTGATTCTATCACAGAAGCAGATGATTTATATGATTCAGAAGAATACCAAGCAGCGTTAGATGCGTATAAGCCGCTCCTAACTTTGCCTCCTACCTCACCCGGAGATGATAAGCTAATCGAAAGGCATATTTTTGCTTTGGAATGTGTCAACAGAATTAGAACTCTGGGATCTCGCCTACTCATCATTATCCACTTATGTTAAGAAATATCCAAAAGGCGAGCGCGTGAAAGAGGCGATTTACAGCTTAGGCTTTAATCTGAGAATAAAGGTGAAAAAGTCGGCAATCATGCTCTATACAAAAGTTACAACTCTTCCACCTTCTGATGAGTTTGTCGAAAGCAAATTCTGAAATAGCGAGATTGAGAGGTAATGATCATGCTAGAAGCAATGTTTGGAAAGTTTGGAAGGTATTCAAGCCCAATGAAATTATTTTTTGTGAATATGAGCCTGGCAATGATTTCATTTGATTCCAAGAAGGTCAAGTCAAATTTACAAAAACAGTAGGCTCTTCCATCAAAGACATTAGACGTATTAGAATCTGGAGATATTTTGGAGAAATGGCAATTTAGAAGAGCAACCTCGCTCGGCAACTGCTGTTGTATTACTTTGAGGATTTCTTGCGTTAAATTTTAATCGTGCTAACTTTGAACTCTTAACGACCAGAATCCACAACTTGGCTACGAGTAATGACCATTTTTTCTACTCATGTTGAATGATGCAAAGAGACGACTCATGATTCATCATGGATGATATCATTGGGAAATTATCTGATGTATTCACTTGATGCTCTACGAAAACAAGGTATTAACGATCTGAAAGAAATTACACTCAAAGTAACCATTGAAGATTTGGACATTGGGTGGTCAACCTGTTGGCGAAGTGCAAAAAGTTCTCGCTCAACTCAAAAAGTCAGGTAAGATTGATATCTACGCAG
>JADJFV010000017.1 GCA_016708435.1 Leptospiraceae bacterium
TGTTCAATGGTTTGAACAAAGTAAAATCTCCTGCTTCTCCTTCAAACAATTGAACGTTCACAGGAATTTCAATGAACACAGGTCCGGGCTCTCCTGAGACTGCGATGGAATAGGCTTCAAATATAGTTGGAATAATATCTCTGTGATCTCTGATTAAAAAAGTTTTTTTAGTAATGCCTTCTAATAATTTGCATTGATCAAGCTCATGCAATTGAAAATGTCTTCCGCTCTCTCTGTGTATCCCACCTGAAATTACAAGAAGAGGAATTCCATCTAAGAAAGCTTCTCCGATTCCGCTCATCGCATGTGTGATACCGGCAGCGGGGACGGTCACAATCACACCAATTGAATCAGATGTTCTACTGATTGCCTCTGCCATGAAAGCTCCACCGCCTTCATGCGTAACTAAAATCGGTTTGATTTTTTTGGATTGATTGAGTTGGTCATAAAATTCTGTATTATGGACACCCGGTATTCCAAATGTAAATTGAATGGGTAATTGCTCTAATGCGTATACTGCTAAATAGGCACCTGTTTTTTTCATATTGAATATTCCTTATTTTTTTCCTACGATACTTTCTACTGCAACTCTTGCGGTTAACACGCATGAGCCTAAGAAGGTTCCTTCTAAAGATCCCTTTCCGTGAATTCCTCCACCACCAAATCCTGCTGTCTCTCCAATGGCATACAATCCAGAAATGGTTTTTCCTTTCGAATCCAAAACCTGGCTTTGCAGATTGGTTTGAATTCCACCTAGACTTTTTCTACTTAAAATAAATTCTCGAATGGCAATAAGCGGCAAAGCTTTCTTATCCTCTATCTTTTGAAAATTACAAGTCCGAATTCTATCTCCTCGATAGTTTCTAAAATTTGCAATTCTACGCAATTGATCATCATTGTAATATGATTTGCCACGATCAATCATAGAATCATAAGTTCTAATTTCATTCGTCAAAATTTCTTCGTCCACTTTGAATCCAGACAGACTGATTTCGTTCATCTTACCAACCAATTCAGGAATCGTATTTGCTACTACAATATCTTTGGACTCTTTAATCAATCGATTTACTAACTCTGTATTACCAAATAAAATATCTTTGATCAATTTGATTTTACTTTTATTTCGAAATGCAGTCATATAATCTGAGCCGGAAACTGCTAGCTCTTTAATGGCAATCTTCCAATTCATAATCTGCCAGGAATACTGCGCTTTTGATTTTGTAATTTGCTCTACCGCATAACGTGTATCCGTATAACCCATAAGCGGCAAAGGACCAAATCTTTTTCCAGAAGAATCCACCCAGATAGCTGAGCGAGGCGGAACAAGACTCAAGCCATCATCTTTCTGTGTTGGATTGGGATGAAAAATTCCTGCCGCATAATGCCACTGCTTGTCTAGATGAGTAAGCTTTGCACCTTTTTTTTCTGCAACACGATGAAGCATTCCATCTGCATATTTATGGGAGCCATTTAATAATACGTTAGGCGCTTTCCCCCAATCAGAAAACCAATTCTTTCTTACTTCACTTAAGTCTCCACCACAGATTCCGCCTGATGCGAGAATTACAGTTTCTGCTTTTACAGTGAAATTAGATTTAGAAACTTCATCGAGTCCCGAAACTCCTATTGCAGTGTTTGACTCGATGATTAGATTATCTACTTTGTGGTTGTAATAGATTTGAAGTAAATTTCTTTTGGGATGAGATTCGATTGCTTTCAAAATCTTTACAATCAATTCATATCCTGTTCCCCAGGTGATATGCCATCTAGGAACAGAATTACCCGGACGAAAGATTCCTCTCTCTGCCCAATTCACAACAGGTAAAAATTGAATCTTCTTGTGATCTAACCATTCATAGATATACGGAATTGATTTTTCTACATACAGCTTCGCCCATTGTTTAGGCAATTCATCTGAATCTTCAAAATCAGCAAAGCTCTTCCAATCTTCCCAAGCCAGAGCAGGATTATCTTTTAATCCCATTCTTCTTTGATGAGGAGAATCTACAAACATCACTCCGCCAAAAGATTTCTTGGCAAGTCCGCCTAAATGCTCCTTATCGTCCCTATCTAATAGAATTACTTTTTTACCGTATGAAATTAAATCATACGCAGCGGTTAATCCTGCTAATCCGCCACCGACAATCACTGCGTCCGCGTGGTATTTTTGTTCTGACATAGTATCACCCTATTATACAATATCCTGAAAAAAAATATGCAATTACTATTTTTATTTATGCAGTATTTATTCTGCACTCTGAAGGGGGTGTGGAATGGCTTGATTCCGTTTTTCTTTTATGTTTATTTTTCTTTGAAATGACATAACTCACCTTACTTAAATCCACGATCAATCTACACGGAAACTGAGTTTATCTCGCAATCATTACGAGGAAATATCTTTCTTTTTTAAATATTTAAAGATTCTTGCAATAAATTTAGTAAATTTATTGTCAAATGATTTACGTGAAAAATCTCTCGAGGCACTTTATGAATTTGACTAGAAAAAAATTTATATTCATCCTTATTCTTTTTTCTATATCAAATTGTATTGCTTGGCCTAGCGCAATACTAGGGCTTTTACCGAAAACAGATAAGGCGCAACAAGTTCTTTTTCCACCTCCAGGAAATTCGAATCCTTCTCCTGCTACAAATTCTGATAATTCAAATTCTAACCCAGCGGGTTTTACTATTAGCTCTAAAACTGGAATTATCACAAGTGAATCAGGAACAAGTTCTTCGTTTTCAGTAAAACTAAATAGCACTCCGACGAGTGAAGTAGAAATAAAAATCAGTTCTTCCAATAGTTCAGAAATTACTGCAAATCCAATCAGTTTAAAGTTTACAGAGGCTAATTGGAATACTCCGCAAATTGTAAATCTAACAGGAGTCGATGATACTCTCCAAGATGGAAATAAAACTGTTACAATAGATCTAGGCTCAGGAATTAGCAAGGATATAAATTATAATAACTTATCAGTTGGAACAGTAGAAGCAACCAATGCAGACAATGAGACAACTGGAATCACAGTCTCTGCATTAGGTGGTCATATTGTCACAGAGGCAGGTGGCACTTCTAGTTTTACAGTGGTATTAAATTCAATTCCCAGCGGCGATGTAACCATTCCCGTTACCAGTAATGACTTGACTGAAGGAACTGTTAGCCCCTCTTCGATTACGTTTACCAATTCAAATTGGAATATTCCTCAAACAGTAACAATTACAGGTATTGATGATCCAAACCCGGACGGAAATATAAGCTTCACTGTGAGTCTTGGTCCTAGCACTAGCTCAGATACGAATTACAACAATTTGTCTCAACCAAACATAGCTGTCATAAACGAAGACAATGATACTGCCGGGTTTACAATCATTAACCCTACGATAACAACAAATGAATCGGGAACCAACGGGGTTTTCTTTGTTGTTTTAAATTCTGAACCTACGGCAAATGTATCTTTGCCTCTAACAAATTACAACGCCGCAGAAGGAGCTATAAGCACTACGAATTTGACTTTTACAACCTCTAGTTGGAATATCCAGCAAGCAATCACAGTAACCGGTCTTGATGATTCTAACTTAGATGGAAACATCGCTTATATGATTCAAGTTGGTGCACCGGTAAGCGCAGATTTAGCGTATAACAGTCTTTCTCCGCAAAGTGTAAGCGTAACCAATATTGATAACGACTCGCCTGGCTTTGATATTACTACCATAAGCGGTCATACGAGTGAGGCTTTAGATACGGCTACATTTAAAGTAAGACTTATCACTATCCCGTCAGCAAACGTAATCCTCAACTTTTCTTCATCGGATACAACGGAAGGAACAATTCAATCCGGCTCCTCTCTTACATTTACAACTGCAAATTGGAATGCCTACCAGACTGTAACAATAAAAGGAGTCAATGATAGTCTTGGAGATGGTGACGTGACTTATTCTATTATTTCAAATCCCGCAATCAGTGGAGATGCAAATTATAATGGATTAGACCCCGCGGATATTACGATCGTAAACGATGACAATGATACTCCGGGTGTAACCATTTTTGCTGCTGCTAATCCTCTCATCACAACTGAAAGTGCAGGCAAAGCAACATTTACCGTAAAACTGAGAACCAAACCAAATGCCAATGTTACTTTTACAGGGATTATTAGTTCCAATACTTCCGCTGGAACTGTATCTCCTGCAAATCTTACCTTTACCGCGACAAATTGGAGTATTCCGCAGATTGTGACAATTACAGGGGTAAACAACGATTATCTGAATCCAAGTGGAATTCTGTATACAATAACCGTTCCTTCTCCAACTAGCACAGATACAAGTTATAATTCTCTTCCAACCAATACAGTAAACGTAAAAAACAACGATAACGACACGCAGGGCTATACAATCAGTAAAACAAAAAACTTTATCACTGCTGATTCTAGTAAGTCTGATTCTTTTACCATCCGCCTAAATTCACAACCTGTAGGAGGAGATGTTGTAATTCCTGTAGCAAGTTCGAATACGGCAGAGGTATTGGTTTCTCCAGCAGTAATAACATTCACTGCGGCAAATTGGAATACTCCACAAACTGTAACAATGACAGGTCAAGTAGATGGTGTAGCAGACGGATCCAAGTTAATCACTATAGCCCTTGGAACTCCAACTGCTGCTTCAGGGAATAAGGACTATTATCCGAACGCAACGGGTAGCGATTATAGTTTAGTCAAACTCCCTGACTACAATAGTGCACTTGCAAATAATGGGATGATTACAATTAACAACTGTGATTCGGATGCAAAGATAGCACTCTGTTTGCCGCCAATCTCCGAAAGAGTAACAAGTGAAACCGGCACTTCTTTTCAATACTATGTGTTATTAAACCAATTGCCAACTGCCAATGTAACATTCAATGTTTCTGTGAGTGACACAAATGAAGCAACAGTATCTACAGCAACAATTACTAAGACGCCTGCGAATTGGGATACGGTTCAACTCATTACAGTTACAGGAAAAAATGATTCTGCGCTCGAAGCAATTGGTCAGCAGTTAGATGGAAATAAGCTCTATGATGTAACTCACTCAATTGCAACTAGCGCGGATGCCTACTACAATGGATTTGATGTAGCGGATATTACCAATATAACTAACACCGACCCAGATGTCCCTGATATCATCATGTCTCCTGCCAATAGCAGTAATAGTAGAATCACTCTCGTGAATAATAATTCAGTGACAATTACTGTAAGACTCAATTCTCAACCAACGGCTAATACCAGTTTTACCCTAAGTGGTGCTGGATTTACTGCAACACCTACTTCTTTGACATTCACATCCGCAAACTGGAACGTGAATCAGAATTTAACAATCAGTTATACCGGAGGCATTGGAGGCAAACAAGTAGTATCCTCTTCCTTTACAAGCACGGATTCTAAGTTCAGCGGAAAAGCAGTGTCTGATATTTTCTTTACTGTTGTGCAACCGGGATTTACCGTCAGTGCCATATCAGGTGACACAGATGAAACTGGAACAACTAGAACCTTTACAGTTAAGCTTAATTCTCCTCCAACTGCCAATGTATCTATTAATTTAATTTCTACTGATACAAACGAAGTAACTATTCTTTCTGGAGCTACTCTGACATTCACCCCACTCAACTGGAATACAAATCAAACTGTAACTTTGCAAGGAATGGACGATACTATATTAGACGGAGATCAAACTATCACTATTCAATTGCAAGCTGCCACAAGTTCAGATCCATCGTATAACGGCTTGGATCCAAATGATATAACGGTTATTAACCTCGACAATGATTAGTGTAATTTAGGGAGTGAGTATGAAAAATGTTTATTTAATCAGGCATGGAGAAACGGAATATAACGCAAAGGGAATTATTCAAGGCGGAGGGCTTGATTCAAATTTAACAGATGCAGGGGAACAACAAGCAATTCTTTTAATGGAAAGATTAAAAAGAGAAAACTTTGTATGCGATAAGATTTATTCGAGTCCAGTAGGACGAGCAAAGAGAACAGCAGAAATTTGCAGTTCGTATTTGAATCAACCAATTCAATTAGATGAGCTTCTATTAGAAATTGGATGTGGGGAGTATGAAGGAATTGAAATTGCAAGTATTCCAAAGGACAAATTAGAAAGACTAAGAATCTCTGAATTTGAAAAATATCCTGGCGGTGAATGCGTGGATGATGTAAGAAAAAGAGGAGAACAATTTATAGAAAAATATTTTCAGAAGAATGACGAAACAATTTTAATTGTATCGCATGGAAATTATATTAGAAGCTTTGCCTGCGCCCTCCTCGGAGTTCCTTCTTCTTTCGCATTAAAAGTTTTTATGGATAATACAGGCTTTAGTTATTTTTCGAAAGTAAATGAGATATATAGAATGATCTTTTGGAATGATACATCTCATTTACATTCAATTAAAAAGCTCTAACTATCAAGGTCAGACTATTTGCGGATACTCCCCGTTATTCGCTGTGTTTGTGGTAAATGCACCTAATTGTCCGTAGACGCGAGACGCAGTAGTGCTTGCGGCAATAGGAGCACTCACATTTATCTTTGTGTAACAGATTTATTAGCCGCTCTAAGGCGAACACTTCGAGAAGAGGCAGCACATCAGTGGTTTCTTGTGCTAAAATCGAAGTGCTATTGCAACTACCGTCTGGGCTTAAGAAATTAACATGATTACAAGTTTTTTTCATCCTCCCATCAGATTCCCAAGAAATAAGTTAGAGGATAATATTAATTTACCAGTGAGAACTATTATCAAATCAATACGATCACATTGAAAAACGCAATCTATTCACAAATATAAATAAAGTAATAACAATTAATAAACGTTAGGCAACAGATACATCACTTTGCAGTCCTCATTGCAGTTCAAGTATCAGTTTAACTTTCTTCTCAAAGTTTTACCAGTATAGATAAACTGCAATAAGAACTGCAACCTGAACTGTTATTTGATATATAGGCTACTTAACACCAATCATGCTAAGTCCTAAAGCAAATTTATTTGTGTAGTTTATTTTAGACAGGATTAACAAGATTAACAGGATGATATGTTTTATCATGTAAATCCTGTCAGAAATTTCTTTCAGTATTTAAATTTTTACAAATAATTATGCTTCATTACTTATGCTTATTTTTCTTAATTCGCCATAAATTTTAGTTCCATTTTATGGAACTTTTTTATAGTGTAAAAATGCGAGAGAAAAATCGAATTATTAAGATTGCAACTTTGAAGGAGTTTTGGGAGAAACATCCGACAGCAAAAGCGTCTCTTGAATCTAATATTCATCCGGTTTATTGGAACACATGCAGAATACGACAAAGTTGATGCAGAGACAATTTGACTAACAATGAGTAACCGCAAAGAGGATAAATTTATGAATAATAAAATTTTAGTTCATGTTAGACCAATTATTACAAAATCAGACTACAAAGACACACTCGCAAGAATTAAAGTCTTGATGGATCTTTCACAAAAAACAAAAAAAGAAGCGGCAGAATTAGATATCCTCGCAACACTAGTCGAGCGCTACGAAGAGGAGCATTATCCGATTAGCCCCCCTGATCCGATTGAAGCAATTAAATTTAGGATGGAACAAATGGGATTGTCTCAGACAAACCTCGCTGAAATTCTTGGCTCTAAACACCGAGCCTCTGAATATCTAAATCGCAAACTCCCATTATCCATTCAAGCAATTCGTAAAATCAAAGCCGCCCTCAATATTCCAGGCTATATACTCATTCAAGAATATGAAACAGTAAAGTAGAAATTGACTCCCTTTTACGAATTTAATGGTTGAGATTCTCGCTGAATGACTCATTGTGGCTAAGCCATGCCAATCATTCTTGATTTAAAATCTAGATTCCATAGAACACTCGAAAAGAGCAGGCATATATCTGGACGATTTATCTGTCGTCAGCTAGATGCAGAGATTGTGCGCCTATACAGCTTACTCGAAAAAGAATATCCAGAGATAAAAGATAGATTCTGCATTGTTGCAACTGGAGGTTATGGCAGAATGGAATTAGCCCCATTCTCCGATATTGATTTATTCTATTTACACAATGGTCTTAGTGATTCTATGCTCACAGAAATCATTTCAAAAATCAATACATTTCTCTATGATTCAGGAAAAGAAGTAGGACATTCCTGCAGAACCATCGAAGAATGCCTTGCAAATTTAGACAATGTAAATACTTTCTATGCGATGCTTGATTCTCGTTTTTTAACTGGCTCTGAAAGTCTATTTCTTAGTTACGAAGTTAATTTTCTAAAAAAATTACCATTTCACCTAATCAATCATTACAATCAGGATAAGATTAATTATCTATATGCTACGGTTAATTCTGATTTTCCGCTTTTAGTGGCGGAGCCTGATTTAAAAAATGGTCATCTCGGTCTAAGGAATCTACAAGCGATTTACTGGATCGAAAAATCTACTACATATATTCCTTCTCTCAGTGGTCTAGCATTGCTTCCTGTATTTACACGCGGAGAAGTGCAACAGATTGAAGCTGCCTATGATTTTTTACTCCGAGCACGTATTGCACTACACGCTCTTCATGGACGCAAAGTAGATAGACTGGACTTGACACAACAACCAAGCGTAGCGGAATACATGGGATTTGGCGCTAAGACGGACATTGCCTCTGTGGATAAGATGATGAATACACTTTATACTCATCAAAATGAAATTCATTCTTTCATGGGAATTTATTTAGATTATAAAATGAATAATTTTAATCAAATGGAAACACTTGGAAAGTCAGAATTTTTTCTACAGCGTTTAGGAGATTATTTATATCCTCCAAAAATTGGAAAATTATTTTCAAATCCTGAAACTCTATACGGTGACATCTTAGAAATTTTCTATATCTCTCACAGACTCAATCTGAATTTATCACCAAGTCTCATTGGCGAATTACGATTTGCCTCTCATTTCTTACAGGAAGATTTTAAGAGTTCCAATCATGCAATTGAATCATTTCTCAAGATTCTAAAAGAATCGAGAAACATAGGCAAAATTCTAACAAGTATGCATAGAGCCGGTATACTAGAAAATTTTATGCCTGAATTTGGAGCCTGTGTCAACTTCTCGCTTTTTAGTTATCACCATCAATATCCTGTTGATGAGCATACACTGTTTATCCTTAGAGAGCTTGACAATCTATTGAACAGCGTCTTCGATGATAATGAGGTCCAGCAAGTTTTTTATGAATGCGATAGCATATATATTCTTGCACTTGCAATTCTTGTTCATGATGCGGGTAAGGTCAAACAGGGAGATCATTGCCAATACGGAGCGGAGCTTGCGACGGCTATTGGAGAGCGTTTGGGACTAGGCGATGAAGAAACTGACTTGTTAAAGTTTTTAGTTGAAGTTCATATTCATATGTCGGAGTTGACTTCTAAGCGTGACATTTCCGATCCAGAACTACTTCGTGATTTTGCAAATTTGGTAGGGACAGAGAATCGACTCAAGCTACTGTATGTATTTACAGTCATTGATACAAAGTCTGTCGGTCCTAATGTTCTTACAAATTGGAAAAAATCTATTCTCTATACTCTCTACAAAAACACACTTGAGGTTTTGCGAAATTCCGACAATTCGCTATTAACAACTCAAATTTCTAAAGATCAAGAACTTCTAAAAAATTATCTTTTACAAAAAGAAAAATTAGAAGAAGGACTAACCAATCATGTTTTACAATTTGCATCTGAAATGATGCCACAGACTTATCTTCGCTACAATACTCCAAGACGGGTTGTTCAGCAATTTCTAATGCATATGAATTGTAAATCAAATCCTTCCGAAATTCCTGAAATTGAATACGAAAAAGAACCCGCGTTTGTAACGGTTACAGTGTATAGCCTTGAAGATAGATATTTACTTTCCGATCTAACTGGAACTGTTACTTCTGAAGCGTTAAGCGTAATAGGTATGCGTTCTTTCAAGAATGTAAATGGATTTGTAATCAGCCAGATTCAAATCACAGATAGCTTTGGCGGCGGCGATATTAAGGAAGAAAAACTAGAACGACTCAAAAAGAACATCAAAGGAGTCATAGAAAAAAGATTAAACGTGGAAAATCTTTTGACTTCTCCGATTGAATGGGTGAATTACAATAAAATTCCAGATGGAATGGTGGCGCAAAAGATTGAGTTTAACAATGTATTATCCGCTGAATATACAATTTTAGAAATCTTACTTCCTGACTCACTTGGATTACTCTACCGAATCATCAAACAAATTCTATCTTTCGATGTTCAACTTCACTTCGTTAGAGTTTCAACGAGTGCAGATTACGCCTATGACTCGTTTTATATTAAATCTAGCTTTGGAAATAAAATTGAAGATGTAGAACTCTTGAAAAAAATGGAACAAGAAATTGCAAATGCAGCCTCTGAAAAAATTAAAACAGAAATTTCTTATATAGAATATTAAAAATGCCTAATCAATTAACAACTTGGTGGAAAGAAGCAGTCGTATATCAAATTTATCCGCGTAGTTTCAAAGACTCGAATGGAGACGGTGTAGGTGATTTACAAGGCATCATCGACAAATTAGATTATCTAAATGGCAGTCCTGATTCTTTGGGTGTTGATGCCATCTGGCTATCGCCCATTAACCCCTCGCCTATGGTAGATTTCGGATATGATATTTCGGATTACGAAGATATCGATCCAGTCTTTGGCGATCTAAAGACTTTTAAAAAATTACTCAAAGAAGCACATAAGCGTGACATTAAAATCATAATGGATTTGGTCATCAATCATACTTCCGATCAGCATCCCTGGTTTATAGAATCGCGCTCCTCAAAAAATAATAAAAAGCGAGATTGGTATATCTGGCATGATGCGATAGACGATAAACCTCCCAATAATTGGATGGCTGCCTTCGGAGGAAATGCATGGGAGTGGGATGAAAAGACTAGACAATACTACTACCATGGTTTCACAAAAGAGCAACCGGATTTGAATTGGAGAAATCCTGAAGTCAAGAAAGCAATTTTCAAAATGATTGCCCATTGGCTTGATATGGGAGTAGATGGATTTCGTCTTGACGTTGTGAATTATTATATCAAAGACAAAAAACTTCGCGATAATCCAAAAGATTATTTCAAAGGATTACGTCCCTATGACATTCAACATCATATTTACGATAGAGATAGACCAAAGGTTCATAGCATACTAAAAAGTTTTAGAAAGTTATTGGACTCCTATGAAGGTGATAGAATGTCTGTGGGGGAGGTATTCATTGAGCCTCCCGGCAATCCGAAATTAGCCACTTCTTACTATGGGGATAATGGTGATGAGCTGCATATGGCATTTAACTTTGCATTTCTCTATTGTAAATGGGATGCAAATAAATTCAAAGAAGCCATTGCTGCTTTAGAAAAAGAATTAAAACCAGGAGACTGGCCTAATTACACTCTAAGCAATCACGACCAGATACGCCATATTAAACGCTACGAGAAGGGAAAAGAGACCATTCCCCGCATGAAAATCGCAGCAATGTTAATGCTCACACTACGCGGCACGCCTTTTCTCTATTATGGAGAAGAAATAGGAATGGAAGATCAATCAATTCCAAAAGATCAAATCCAAGACCCACTAGGAAAAATGTATTGGCCAATATTTAACGGTCGCGACAAATCTAGATTACCCATGTGTTGGAATTCTTCTGAGTATGCAGGATTTTCAAAAGCAAAGCCATGGCTTCCAATGAACAAGAACTATAAGAAGATCAATGTAGAAGTAGAAATTCCTAAGCCAGAAAGTTTACTCAATACCTATAAGAAGCTACTTTCGATTAGACGCGAATCAAATGTATTACGAAAAGGAGATATTCGTTTACTCGATGACCCGAATGGAAAAGTCTTAGCGTATTTTAGAATCTATAAAAAGAATAGACTTTTAGTTTTACTCAATTTTAAAAACGAGGAGGTCCTTTTTGATTTAGACAAACATACTCACCCTAAAATCAAAGCCTCTCTAGTATATTCTACAAATCTTAGAAGACAGGAAGGGGAAAATATTGATTTACCCCATATTAATCTAACCCCCAACGAAGGGATGATAATCAAATTTGAATAAATGATATTATATAAAAAGGAAAACGCAAAAATACCCCATGGATGAAATAGAACTGATTCGAGATTTTAGTTTTGATGCTGCACATCTATTGCCTAACGTCCCAGAAGGACACAAATGCAAACGGCTGCACGGACATACTTTTCATTTTAAGATACATTTAAAAGGGATCGTAGATGAGCAGACTGGTTGGCTTATGGATTTCGGCGATATTAAAAAAGTAGTGAAACCACTCATCGAAAATCATTTAGATCATTACTATTTGAATGATGTAGTCGGACTAGAAAATCCTACGAGCGAGAACATCGCAATCTGGATTTGGAAAAAGCTCAAGCCAGAGCTTCCGCTCTTATATAAAATCACCTTGCACGAAACCTGCAATAGTGCCTGCGTTTATTCCGGTCCAAAATGAAATCGACTAAGAATAAAAAAGGAGCCCTTGTTCTTTTTTCAGGAGGCTTGGATTCTACTACTTGCCTTTACTACGCATTGAAGCAAAGTAAAAATGTAATTGCGGTTTCTTTCGATTATTCACAAAGACATAAAGTGGAAATCAAAAAAGCAAAGAAGCTCACTTCCTTACTTAAAATTCCTCATACGATTGTAAAAATTAACCCAGAGATTTTTAAAAATACATCTCTCGTGAATCGAGAAATTAAAGTTCCTAAGAATTTTTCTTCCACGCAAAAAATTCCAAACACCTATGTTCCGGGTAGAAATATTTTGTTTCTGTCTTACGCTGTTTCTATTGCAGAAGGTTTAGGTCTGAATGAAATTTATATTGGCGTTAATGCACTGGATTATTCCGGTTATCCGGACTGTCGCCCTGAATTCATAAAGTCATTTCAAAACGCGATAAGCATTGGAACAAAATCAGGCGATGAAAAAAAAGCAATTCAAATCAAAACTCCCCTCTTACATCTTTCTAAAAAAGAAATTGTAATCTTAGCCAATCAATTAAAGGTTCCTTTTCACATGACTCATTCTTGTTACGACCCAGTAAAAGGAAAAGCATGTGGGAAATGCGATTCCTGTTTACTCAGACAAAAAGGTTTTCAAGAAGCAGGAGTTCTAGACGAATGAATTTCCGCTTACTGTCTTGCGCATTACTCTTATTAGCCTGTATTTCGATTATAGATTGTGCTACTTACTGGAACAATCGAAGAAAAGACTTACAAGACGTAATCACAGTAGGAGTCGAAAAACCAGCCTATGGGGTTACTCTTAAATTAGCCCCACTGAATCTAGGATTTCTCTTTGTAGGTGGAGAAACAGAGCCGGGCAAAAAAGACTTAGGCGGAGGAATTGGACTTAGAGGGGGAAGTTTTTCTAGTTATGTTGCTCAACAACTTGTATTTGGTTGGATGGGAGGAGATACTTTCTACTCCGGAGAATTGGAATTAGCCGATGACGGAAAGATGCAATATGAAAAAAAAATTCCTATTGTAAAAAATGCACGTGATAATATTAAAAGTTATTCTGTTACTTACTTTAAAATATTTTCAGATCCACCTAAAGATAGAAAGAAGAGGCAGAAAGAAGAAGTAAGAAGTGTTGTAATCAAAAAAATGCTAGAAGATAATCCAAACGCAGATCCCGCTCTTCTAGCATACTTACCCAAAGAAAATTTAAAACCAAATGGCTATCCGAAATCTTATCTTTATCAAATTGAATTTGCGATTGGTATCTATGGTGGACTTAGAGTTGGATTTAATCCTGCTGAGCTTATCGACTTTATTTTAGGATTTACAACTTATGATTTGTATGACGATGATGTAAAAGATTGAATCGTTTGCTAGCATTCGAATCAAGATTTTTTACGCAACACTTAGGGATATTTTATGTTACAAAAAACAACTTTAGATTTTCTAAATGACTTAAAGAAGAATAACAAGAAAGATTGGTTTGAAAGAAATAAACCTAATTTCGAAAAAGCTAAACTCGATTTTGAAGTCTTTATTTCAGAACTTTTCTTTCAACTAGCCAAGACCAATAAAAACCTAATTGGTGTCGATCCCAAGAAATGTATTTTTAGAATTTATCGAGACGCGAGATTTTCTAAAAATAAAGAGCCTTACAAAACAAACTTCGGAGCCGCTATCAGCGAGACCGGCAAATCAATGGAAACCGCTCTATTCTATATACATATTGAACCGGGAAATAATTCTTTTATTGCAGGTGGGCGGCATATGCCAGATTCCGCTTCTCTTAGAAAACTAAGAGAGAAGATCTTAGAAAATCCAAAAGAGTTTAAGAAAATACTTTCCGAAAAGAAATTCAAATCTCTATTCTCCGAGCTTTCTGACATGAAAGTAAAGACAGTCCCAAGAGGATTCTCCAAAGATCATCCAGAAATTGAGCTTCTGAAATACACGAGTTATATCGTAGAAAAAAAGATAGATGATAAGCTTTTGCTTTCTCCAGATTTTTCTAAACTTTGCACCGAAGCCTACAAGGTATTATTCCCATTACTGAAATATTTGAATAAAAGCGAATGACATTTTCCAATTTCTTCTTAGGTTTTAGCTCAGCACTTGCTTTGCTCTTTGCTGTTGGGGAATTTTCCTCAGTGCGATTGTCTTCTAAGAATTGGTATTTAGGTGGAGTCTTTTTATTTCTATTTTCCTTCTTATTACAGTCCTTTTTATGGGCGAGCGGATTACTCAGAGTATACCCTCACTTGCTTCATACGCATGTTCCAGCTACACTATTGATTGGCTTTTTCTTAGAAAGATACCTATTGCTTATGTGGGAAAATCAAGCAGAAAAATTCAGTCGGTTCTTACTGAAATGTTCACTTGCTATGAGTGTGGCTATTCTTTCTTTGCCGCTTTACCTTATGTCTGCAAGTGAAAAGTTAAAATACATAGAGGAATGCTATCGGGCAGGGACTCCGAGTAGATCTAAGATAGTTATTTTTTTGACAATAGGGATTTTATTTTTTTCCTTCTTAAATCTTTTAATGCGATTTATAAAACTATTTAGAAGTAGCACTTTCTATTCCTCTAAAACTTTACAGTTGATTTTTTCCATTTTAATCATTGCGTTTATTACTATTTTGATAGGAGGAGTCTTTGCCTTTTATGGCTCCTACATTGGAATGGAAACGAATGGCTATATCATTGGCTGCTTTTTGATTTTACTTTACATTTTGCGTTTACGAAATCCTGAAATTTTTCAAGAAGTGCAAAAAATTGTAGAAGAGGAAAAAAAATATAAGAACTCACAACTCAAATCCCTTGACCTAAATAGTGTTGCCAATAAACTCACTACTCTTCTAGAAAAAGAAAAAATCTATCGAGAGGATAATCTGAATTTGACGGAACTTGCTTCTCGAATCGGAATTTCAAATCACCAACTCTCTGAATACTTAAACCAAGAACTAAAAGTTTCTTTTTTTCAATTGATTCACCGCTATCGAATAGAAGAAGCAAAAGAAAGACTCTTAAGTCATTCCGATGAAACAGTCCTTTCTATCGCTTATCATGTTGGTTATCAATCCAAATCTTCTTTCAATGATATTTTCAAAAAAGAAACAGGTCTTACACCGACCGAATTTAGAAAAAAAACAAAAAAATAGTCCAGACTTATCAATCACTACCTAAAAATCAGTCCAGACCGATAAAGGCGGTCGAAGTGGTTTTCATTCTGTGCTATACTGGTTCTTGTTTCAATGGAGGAAATTATTATGCCATTTAGTTGTGATCTCAATTTGGATTGTTTGATTCAAGTCGCATCCTTTCAATTATTCATGAACTTTGTGCGTTACTACCCGATTGCGGGAGTAGCTTTTTTAATATTCTATATGTGGAAGAAAAACTATTTCGCCAGATTTAAAATTCAAGATAAATATCCTAAAGCGGAAAAGATTTGGATGGAAATACGGCAATCTGCTATTACCCTCATCATGTTCAGCGGAATAGGAATTACTGTTTATACTTTGATTCGTTTAGGAATTTTAAAAAGTTATATGTATAAAGACCCGACGATGTATGGCGGAGTTCCTTATATGATCTTATCCTTTATACTAATTACCATTTGGCATGAAACTTACTTTTACTGGGCTCATAGACTTATGCACCACAAAAAGATTTATAAATATGTTCATCTTGTCCATCATCAATCCGTAAATCCTACTCCTGTAGCCGCTTATAATTTTCACTACATTGAAGCTTTCTTCGAGGCGATTTATGCTGTGATATTTACACTAACGGTTCCTATCTATTATCCGGTATTTATCATTCATACTTTTTATGCGATGATTATGAATATTTGGTTTCATCTCGGATATGAATTTATGCCAAAAGGATTTGCAAGTCATTGGTTCTTTAAATGGATTAATACGTCTACTCATCATAATCTACACCACCAAAAGTTCAACGGAAACTACGGACTCTACTTAAACTTCTGGGATCGTATCATGGGAACAAACTTTCCATACTACGAAACATATTTCGATAACCTAGCGGATAAGAGAAATACTGCGCTACCAGTCGAAAACGAAATTCACGCTCCGGCTTAAAAAACCGCTCTCGTTCATCTAATGAATTTCGATATGCAAATTAGCTATCGGAATTCATTAGATGAAATTTCACTCCCCAATCATCTCTGCCAACGCCTTATGACCTTCCGCATTTAGATGTGCATCATATGGAAAGTATAGACTCTCTGGATTCTTGTCAAATAAATACTCGTTCGCATAATAGCATTTAAGCGCATTCTCTTTACAGACTTTTTCGATCTGGAGAAAGTGTGGATTTTCTTGTTTATGCGCTTCACTTGTATGCCCTGTAATTGTGCCTGTGATTCCTCCTTGCGCAAAATATTCTTTAGCCGGAATATAAAGAAAAGACAATTCTACGTTTTTGTCTTTGCAGATTTTTAGAATTTGATTTAGATAAATTTCATTTTTACTAAGACGATTCTTCCAAAGCTCTTCTTTTGCATCTTTGTAAAAACCAAATTGGTTTCCGTATTTTGTGTTAATTTCATTTCCTAAAGATTTGAGTCCTCCAAACTTTTCAATCGAACCTTTGTGGCTAAGAACTGTTATACCTGGTTCTCGTCCTGCTTTGTAATAGAGAATGGGAGAAGGTTGTTTCTGAAAGAATTTATAGACTTTCGTAGTGAGTCTATATAAAGTTCTTTCTTTGAAGAAATTATATAAACTCTCTCCAAAAATACTTGCGGCTAATCTTGATTTAGGCGCACGGACAGTTCCATCTTCATTTCGTTCAGCGAATACTTCTATTTTGTCGTTATCATCTAAGTCATTGTCGAATAGCTGGACGATGACTCGCTTTGGTTTAAAAGTTTCTAAGTAGGTTTTAATTTGTAATGCAAATAAAATGGGGGATGATCCGTGTAAGCCTAAGTTTAGTAGCTTATCTGTTTTGGAATTTTGATTGTAAACTTCCGTATAAATTTCTTTTTCTTCAACACCCCATCCTTCCGTAAAAGAGTCTCCAATGACGAGAGTTGAATACTTTGTCTCTGGCTCTAATTTTTGTCTGAATCCGTTTAGGTTGGTTTCGACAAGCACTGAGTATTCCTCTGAGACCACTTTGCCGAATTTATTTGGATACATGCGAAATAGCATTTCTTTATCAAATCCTTTCACTAGAATTTGCTCCGGGTCAAATACGCTCAGAATTACTTCGAATATCGCTAGGTTAATTAGAATAAATGCAAATAGGAAAATTTTTTTCTTCATAAGAATGTCCTGATAGAACTATTTTTTTATTGCCTTTTATTGAATACTGAAAAATCAATTGACTATGAAACGAATCGTAATTCTAAACCCTAAAAGCCGCCATGGTGCTTCCCGTGTTGCATTTGATAAAATGAGACCAAAGTTAGAAGACCATCTTGGGCTCTTTGATATTTATTTCACATCCGCACCCAAAGATTGCACTCGAAAGGTTAGAGAAATTTTACACAAAAAAGAATACGATCAGATTCTAATCGCCGGTGGCGATGGCTCTGTCAATGAAGCGGTTAATGGCTACTTTGACAAAGGACATTTGATTCCGACAGAAATTCCTCTCGGAGTAATCAACCTTGGAACTGGTGGCGATTTTATGAAGACGCTTAACAAGCATTCGTCGCATTATATGGATGCTCTAAAAAATAATTCTTTTAAGCTAGTAGATTGTGGTCTATCAACACTTGAACATGGGAAAGAGCCTTGCTATTTTATAAACATCACTTCTATCGGAATGGGCGGAGATATGAATCGTCAAATGAAAGCCTCTTCGTTTCAAATGGGAATGGCGGCTTATTTCTATCATACGCTCACCGTCTTATTCAAATATACCCCTGCCAAATGTAAAATTCGAATCAAGCAGACAGATGGAACCTGGCAAGAAACAGAATCAGAAGTTGTAAATTTCTTTGTTTGCAATGCAGGCTTTAGTGGTGGTGGAATGATTTGGGCTCCGAGTGCAAGTATTGAAGATGGGATTTTTGATATTGTTTTGGTTTCCAATATTCCCAAACGCAAATTAATCAGTGAATCTCACAAAGTGTATTCAGGAAAAATTGCTCATATGACTGGTGTGAGTGAGTTCAAAGGTGTAGAAGTTCATGTAATTCCAGAGCGCACTCTTTCACAAGAGATAGATGGTGAGATTCGAGAAATGGATTTTTTACAAACACATGAATTTCATTTTAAATTGATACCGAAATCAATTCCAATGGTAATGTAGTGGCATGAACTTAAAAAAGTTTTCTCTTATACTCATTGGCTTTTATCTTTTAATTTTTTTAGTTTTGCCTCATACAGAGTATCAACCGGCTGACCCTGGAATTAAGATTATTCAGATTCAAGATTTTATCAATTCAGGATATTCTACATTTGCCGCAAGCTATCAGGGAAAATATCTTGATCCGGATTTAAAATTCTTTCCAACCAAGCCTCCATTTGGTTATGTCTTATCGGGTAATGCCTATTATGTGTTCCCTTTTTTCGTGACTGTTTTTTACGCTCCGTTTTATTTGCTCGGGGGAATCTATGCACTCGATCTGCTAAGTTTAATTTCTGGTCTTGTGATCTTGTATCTTGTCTATAAAATTTCTATTCTCCTGGATCTAAGCGAATCTTTTCGTAAACCAATGCTTATTTTTATTTCATTTGGGTCGATTAACAGCATTTATTCGTTCATGCTAGGGGAAGCGATTCATGCATCTTTACTCATCACCCTTGCTTATTTTTTAATTTTAAAAGCGAAGACTTTGGATAATTCTTGGCCTTTTTTTCTTTCAGGTGTCCTTTCTGGATTGTCTGTCTTATTTCGAATTGAATTGGCACTCTTTTGCTTTTTATTTTTCGCAGGAGTTCTTTTATTTAGAATCTATAAAAGTAAAATGGACTCAGTTGCTTTGGCTACAGGCTTTGCAATCCCTGCCTTAATTTTAATTTTTGCAAACTACCAAGTTACAGGAAACATTCTAGGTCTTAGAGGGATCGAATTTTTAAATTACTCGGGTGCCGCGTATCCATTCGAGAGAAGACTTTTTAGTCTAGTAAAAGCCTTGTTTGTCTCCGATAAGGGCTTAGGACTATTTACCGCTTGGCCTGTATTTTTATTTTTAATCCCTTTCTTTGTTTTCTTTAAGAAGTTAAATTCAAATCGAGAACTAAATTTTCTCTTATTTATCTCGATCATCTTCAGTATCCTAATTCCCATGATAGTAAAAAACGATGATGGATCAATCCTGGGACCAAGATTTGCGGCTAGCGTGCAACCGCTGTTAGTCGTTGGAACTTTTTACTCGATTGATTTACTTTCAAAATCAGAAAGAATCATAAAATGGATTTCTTATTTAAAGTATATTGTATACTATTCTGTTTTTGTCACACTCTTAGGATACGTAATTCTTTTTCTATTCTTAAAGACATCGCATCGTATGAATGTAGAAATTGACAAAAGTATTTCCGGAGAATTAGTGATTATAAAGAATGCAGAATTTTATAGTTTAGTGTTTCCTTCTTTGCCTAAGAAGCCAGTTCTTGCCATTGAGAATTCACAAGAACTATCAGATTTCTTTCAGAAGAACTTAGCTAAAGTTCCGAGGAAAATTTCGATTATCTCCTCTGCATCTACAAAGGATAATGACTCTTTGCTCCCAATTGGGGTTGATTATGAAATAGAAAATGCATTTTCTAAGAACGGCATAGTCGTTCAAAATTTAAAAATAAAAAATTTAGGTAATTAATCTTGAAACCTTTCTTAAAAAAAACAATTCAATATATATTTTTGATTCTTTTGTTATTAGTATTTCTTCGGATAATTGATTTTGGCTTTTTACTTCTAAACCAACAAGGCAAGGTTATTTTCTATCCACCTAACGTCACAGCACACTCGGACTCAAAGGACTATTATTATACATTTAAAACAAACTCATTAGGAATTAGGAATCCCGAAATCACTGAAAAGAAAGGCAAACGAATATTAGTTCTCGGAGACTCTTTTGTATTTGGTTGGGGGGTTAATGAAGAGTATACGTTCGTTCGTCTCGCAGAAAAAAAACTCCAAGCCAAAGATCCGAATATAACTCTTGTCAATACTGGAATTCCAAACACCGGTCCTGAAAATTATCTACCAATGTATCGCGCTCTACGTGATAAGCTTAAACCCGATCTAGTGGTTACTGTTCTTTATCCGAATGATGTGACCGATAGTGGTCCGACTGTATTCTTAGAGGCTATTAAAAATGCATTGAGTAAAAAGAAAGCTATTCGATTTGCCTTCTTTATCATGCCGAAAGCATCTGATTATTTTTTAAAATACTTTCTAGCTCGTATGAATCAGGGAATTAATTCGGATGCAGAGTCTACGACTTTACAAAAGCAAAATGAATCTCCACCTCCACCGCCTAAGATACTAACAGCAGAACAAGTTAAAGCAAAGAAAGAAGAGTATCGCAAACTGATTTATGTTTTAGCGGAAAGCATGGGTGTCAAGAAAGACCGAGTATCTCAGTGGCTAATAGAGATTGGCGATGAGAATTTAACCTTAGCTGCTGAGGGAAAAATTAGTCCTAAGATTCTTTTGACTGGACTTCTTTCTCCTGATTTTTATGAAGAGAATTTAGACTTAAAGAAAAAACAAATTGATAGATATGGTAGAATGTTAGAGCTAATAGACACAATTAGAAAAGAAACATCCGAAAGAAAAGAACAATTTGGTCTAGTCTATATTCCTTCTGAATTACAATATGATGCAAAGAAAACAGAGCTTCATAAAAGGCTAGGAGTCATCACACAGGAACGTTGGCTAACAGAAGTTTCCGCATTGGAGCAAAGCCTAAAAGAGTATGTAGATAAAAATCAAATTAGCTATTTAAATTTGACATCCATTTTTAGAGAAGAGTCTCACGGAAAAGAATTGAATTTTCCATTTGACCTTCATCTAAACAATAATGGAAATGCTGTTGTAGTTGAACCATTTGTAAAATTCATTGAAGGCTTTGAAAAAACTCCTTAAAATGTATCATGAAAGCAATTCCTAAAAATCATCCAATCTTCACAATCGCCTTACTTGGATTAATTTTTTTTGTCTTGATTTTTTACAATCCAGCAAAGGGTATTCAATACGGTGACTTTGGTCTTATGTATATTCAGGTGCAAGATATTGTAGATAGCGGCTACTCTACATTTTCCGTTCAATACAAAGGTGAAAAATTCGATCCTGAATATAAACATTTTCCTTTTACAAAACCTTTTCTAGGAAAGGTAAACGAAAAACACTATATTGATTTTCCTCCTTATTTTCCTTTGCTAAACGCACCTTTCTATCAGCTCTTGGGGGTAAATGGTTTATACCTCTTGAATTTTATCTCCTTGCTTCTGACATTATTCTTAATTTTTAAATTAGGTCAACTCTATGGATTGAGTATACCAATGATTCATTTGAGTTTGATTTTATATTCTTTTGGAATGACTTCAACGATGTATAATCTGGCATTTCATGAATATCCGCTTGCAATCTTTTGGATTACACTTGGATTTTATTTTATCAGTGTGTATTACAAAGCACAAAAAGATTATTCCTTATTTTTGTTTGGTCTGTTTGGTGCAGTATCTCTTTTCTTTCGTCTTGAAATGATCTTTGTAATTATTGCTTGTGGGTTGAGTCTATTGATGATTTACCCCAAAGATTTTTTAAAAATAGGAATTTATTCGTTCCTTGGATTTATTTTACCATTTGCACTCTTATTGTATTTGAATTTTTATATTCATGGACATCCTCTCGGACTTCGCTATGCCCTGACACTAACAGACAATGCATCCCCGACTCTTTTGGGGCGAATTGATATTATCCGAGATATGCTTTTTTCAAATACGCGTGGCTTCTTTTATCAATCGCCTTTTGTTCTCATCTTACCACTGACATTGTTTCTCGCAAAAGACGTTTTAAAGAAAGAGCGGTTTCTCTTTATTATTCTCTTGATTGGATTTGTCTCTATACTATTGACTTCGCCAAATCATGGAGATCATCGTGCTCCTAGATATTTATTTGGATTGTATCCAATTATTACTTTGACAAGTATAATATGCCTATCGTCTCTCTTAAATTCTATGCCTGAGAAAAAGGCAATTTTTCGGATCCCAATTCAAATACTATTTGGAGTCTTGGTTCTTGTTTCCATTTATTCCACTCTTCAAAATTATAAGTGGATGCAAAGAGCGGTATTGAATGTCGAAAAATTCAATCAGAAATTGATGAAAGCGACAGGCGATAACATTCCAATTATTTTTCGGGATTATGCCCAACCTCTCAATGCTCAAAATCTATATGTTCGGCAAATGACTTTTGTTGTTGATGCATTGGAAGCTATTTCGCCCTTACTTTTCAGTTTACAGTCCAGCGGTATTCAAAAAACAATAGTATGCCAATTGTTCCCCATTGACATGGAGTCGGAATCGCGAGAAAGAATTCAAGCGGAGTATATAAAAAAATGGCAACTTTCTCAGCGCGGGAACATTTTTTACTTTCCAGATGAGAAAAAATATGTCTTATTCAACTGGATTGACCTCGGCAAAAAGCAAAACTTTCTTATTTTGAATATATTTCTATAATAGTTGAATTTTCTATAAAGCTCTTAGAGGCTTTTTGTCGTTAATCTACTTAGAAAACTTTAAGCAAAAATTTTTTTTTTGCAATAGAATAAAATTATGAATGACAGAAATCCTTTGATTATGTCACATATTAAAATTTAGAATGGAGATACTTTAACTATGGGAGACGGCTCACTTTCACAAGATGAAATAGACGCACTTTTACAAGGAGCAGATGAGACTCCTTCTTACGACACTAGCGGTAGCAGTGGTGGGGGCGGTGGCGGGGGAGATGATTTATCTCCTTTAGATAAAGATGCTCTGACTGAAATTTTGACTGCGGCTTTTGCAACAGCCGGCGGAATGCTAGGAACATTGCTTTCCAAGAGTGTAAAATTTGCAAATCCAGTTCCAGAAGCCAAGAGTGCCACTGATATTAGCACGGAAATAGGCGCTGGCTCGGTTTGTTTATTTTCGACTCTAAGCGGAACTGTAAACGGTAGAGCTTGCTTAGTTATGTCTATGGAGAACGGCTCCAAGATTGCTCATTTGTTAATGGGTGGTTTATCTACAGGCGCAATGGAAACTGCTCAACTTGAAACATTAAAGCAAGGTTTTACATCGGTTATTGGAAATGTAACAGTGCAAATTGGTGTAAAAGTATCCGCACCTATTTCAGGCTCTCCAGTAGATGTATCGAGTTCAAAATCCTCTCGCGATTTGATTTTGCCTGATGGAAAAACTCTAATTCGAACAACCGTGAATTTGAACATTGATGGAATTGGTGCATTCAAAGTTCATTATATAATTTCGAAAAGTATGGCAGACGAAATTCTTGCACTAAGTAGAAGAACTCCTAATAGAACCGGTTATGGAGACAGCAATGGTGGAATGAATGTAAATGTAAGTCCATCTAATTTCGGAAACCAATCTGCAGGAATAGGAATGGTAAATTCTGGTCCGCAAATAGGAATAAAGGGCGTTAGCTTCCCTTCTCTTTCAACTGCTGGTGCTCCATCTGGAGCGACTAATTTGAATTTGCTCATGGATGTTCAAATGTCGTTAACGGTGGAACTTGGTAGAACTAAAATGTATATCAAAGATATTTTAGGACTCGGGGAAGGCTCTATCATAGAATTGGATAAACTCGCCGGTGAGCCAGTTGATTTACTCGTAAATGGGAAATTGATTGCAAAGGGAGAAGTTGTAGTTATTGACGAAAACTTCGGTGTGCGCGTGACAGACATTGTGAGTCCTACAGATAGGATTAAGAACGAAAGCAAATAATGAATATTATCCTCAAACGCCAAAATATAATTAGATCAATTCTACTTACAGGAAAAATCTGCCTATTGGTAATTTTCCTGCAAGTAGGATTGATTGCTGGGGAAAGAGATGAGATGGATCAGTTGCTCCAAAAAGAACTGGGACAGGATCCATCTAAACAGGTAATTGAGGATAATAGCAAAAAGCCAACAGACAAAAAAAACGAACTAGTAAATCCAGTAGAAGAAAGATATAAAAGAGACGAAGAGCCATCGAGTCTTTTATGGACATTGGTGAAAGTTATTTTTGTTTTTAGAATATTGACAGCGATCATGTATTACGTATTGAAATTCATTTCTAAGAATAGACAGAATATGTATCCAGTCAAAGATGCAATGCGAGTTCTAGCTAGTTTGTCGTTAGCCCCGAACAAACAACTGCAAATCGTAGATGTTTCGGGTATATTGCTAGTAGTCGGTGTTTCTGATGGTTCTGTAAATCTTATCAAAGAAATTGACTCAAATGAAATAAAAGAAAAGATTTATCATTCAAGAGAAACACATGAGCCTCAGTCTGAAAATTTTCTAGAAGTATTCATGGGGACAATTAAGAATTTAAATTTCAAGTCTGGAATTAATCCAGAAAATCACAAGGACAGTGAAACAAGAGACGAAGATATCATGGATGAAATTAAATTTCGCCAGTTGGAAAGATTGGAAAAGTTAAAGCAAGAGAGAACAGATCTTTCTGGAGGTAAGGGAAAAAAATCCAACGATCATTTTTCCTAATAAAGTATGAGACATAATAAAACTATGCGGGCAAAAAAAAAGTTTCTTTCCAAAGTTTTAAATCGTTGGGTTACATATCTATTATCCCTGAAACCACTTATAAAATTTATTTTGGTTAGCTTTCTTGCTGTTTTTATTCTAGGAATTGGAGCTGAGTTATATGCACAAAGCACTAATACAAGAATCCCAATTCCAAATCTAAGCTTCAACGTGAATGAAGCCAAAAATCCGAAAGAAACAAGTCTTTCTCTGATGATTTTATTTTTGGTTACAATTCTTTCCCTTGCACCGGCAATCATAATGTCGGTTACTTCCTTTACAAAGATCGTAATTGTAATGGACTTCGTTAGACGCGCGTTAGCCGTTCAGAACTTACCTCCCAATCAAGTGATGGTAGGCCTCGCAATCTTCATGACTTTCTTTATTATGGCACCGACGCTTGGAACTATAAACGACAAAGCTCTCACTCCTTATCTAGATGGAAAGATAGAGACTAACGCATTTTTTGAAAAGGCAATGG
This sequence comes from Leptospiraceae bacterium, assembly GCA_016708435.1. Classification (NCBI taxonomy): domain Bacteria; kingdom Pseudomonadati; phylum Spirochaetota; class Leptospiria; order Leptospirales; family Leptospiraceae; species Leptospiraceae bacterium. The sequence continues at coordinate 25,743 of JADJFV010000017.1, forward strand.
TTCCACTTCGCGAGTTCATGATGCGGCAAATAGGAAAATCCGGAACAAAAGATGTTGCACTCTTTCTGAAGTTAGGAAAAGTAAAACAGGTAAAATCATTCGAAGAAGTTCCATCTTATGTTTTAATTCCGGCCTTTATGCTCTCTGAATTAAAAAAAGCATTTATCATTGGTATATATTTATTTATTCCTTTTATCATTATTGACATTGTCGTTGCTTCGACTTTGCTTTCTATGGGCTTAATGATGTTACCACCTGTAATGATAAGTCTACCATTCAAACTAATTTTATTCGTTTTGATAGACGGTTGGAATTTATTAGTCTTTGAGCTTGTAAGGAGTTATAAATGACCGAAGTAGATGTTGTAAGTTTAATTCGAGAAGCTTTGTTTATTGCGATTAAAATTTCTGCCCCTATTTTAATTACGGCTCTTATTGTTGGTTTGATTTTGGGGATAATCCAAACTACTACCTCGATTCAAGAACCAACTATTGCTTTCGTTCCAAGGTTAATTGCCATATTCATCGTAATCATAATTTTTGCATCGTGGATGGTTCGCACGATGACTGACTATACTAGAAATATTTTTATGATGATTGAGAAAATATGATAGAGTCTTTTGTATATAACTTTCAATCTTTTATGATGATCTTCGCTAGAATTATGGGATTATTTAGTTTAGCCCCCGTATATTCTTCAGAAGCAATTTCATTTCAGATTCGAGTTATGCTTGCATTTTTACTTTCTCTTATTCTATTTCCGGTTACTGCTAATTACCTTCATGCAGTTCCGCCGGGCATGGGCGAGTATGCGCTAATCATTCTTTCGGAAGCATTGATCGGTGTATTGATTGGATTTATTGTTAGTATTATTTTTGCAGGATTTCAAATGGCGGGGGAATTTTTTAGTGTCCAAATGGGTTTTGGTTATACGGAAGTCTTAGATCCAGTGAGCCAAAGTTCCCTTCCTGTCATTAGCACTCTAAAAAACTTAATGGGGATCCTTATCTTTTTAACAGTTGGAGCCCATCGAACATTGTTAGAAAGCATAGCCTTCTCTTTTCAGAAAATTCAACTTCTTACATTTACAAAGGAAGTGAACATTGGAGTCCTTAAAAGCTTTGAATATGCGGTAGGTGCAATGTTTATTGTTGCATTTAAAATTTCTTTACCTGTGCTCGGCATTCTGATATTAGTTACGATTGCGGAAGCTATTATGGGAAAAGCGGCACCACAAATGAACATCATGCAATTAAGTTTTCCGGCTAAAATTTTTGTTGGCTTAATTGTCTTAATTATAACAATACCGTTCATCGACAAACAAATGGAAGCAAGCTTTACATTAACCTTTGACCGTCTAAATACACTAATGAGCGAGTGGCCTAAACGATGATCACTTTTATGTGGGACAAACTGTTCAGTCTTAACCCCATGCTTAAGCATGAGGTTAAGACTGACTACGTGATCGACTTACAGCTATTTGCCGCGGAAGACGAAGGTAGAACTGAAGAAGGTAGTGAGCGAAGACGAAGAGAAGAACAGGACAAGGGAAATGTTCCTAAGTCAACAGAACTTCCTTCCGCGCTTGTCTTGGTCAGTTCAATTATTGCACTGTATTTACTTGGAAATTATATTTTTGTAAGATCTTTTGTTTTATTTAAAAAATACTTTCAGGATTTCGCACAACGCACTGAATTTAATACAGAAGAATTTGGAATTCTATTAAAATCTGCTACCGCGGATATTGCATCTTTACTCCTGCCAATTTTGGCAGTAACATTTTTAGCTGCGGTTGTTGGTAATGTAGTTCAAGTTGGATTTATGTTTTCACCGGGCGCTGTAAGTTTCAATTTCAACAAGATCGCCCCTAAGTTTGGGAAAGTATTGCCTACAAAAAATACTTTATACAATTTGCTTAAAGCTCTCGGAAAAGTTGTTATCATTGGCTGGGTAAGTTATATTATTATTTCGATGGACTTTCTTCCAATACTGCTCATGGGTGATATGGGAATTCAGGGCGCATTACGACTATTAGCCATCTCTTCTGTAAAAATTTTCCTAGTTATTGGGATAATTCTATTTGCCCTCAGCATTTATGATTACTTTTATCAGAAAGCAGAATTTGAAGATTCAATTAAGATGACTCCGTCTGAAGCGAAACAAGAAATGAAAGAAAGTGAAGGGGATAGGTCTCTATTGAATCGCAGACGCCAAATGGTTCGCGATTTTATACGAAGAGGGATGCTACAGAGAGTTCCCAAGGCAGATGTCGTAATTGTAAATCCGACTCATTATTCAGTTGCAATGGTTTATGATTCAAAAATTCATGCTGCTCCAATTGTAACAGCAAAGGGTATTGATGAGTTAGCGCTCATGATTCGCCGTTTAGCGAAGAAGCATGGAATTCCAATTGTTGAAGATAGAGTGCAAGCAAGATTATTGTATGATGAAGTTGAAGTAGATGAAGAAATTCCTTCTAAATTCTTTAGAGCGGTTTCGATCATTATATCCAGATTGGATAAATTCAGGAGAGTTGCTTAATGAAAGAAAAAAAATGGTATAACCAATCCGATGTTGTAATGGGAGTGGGCGTCATCGCAATTGTTGCGATGTTAATTATCCCTCTTCCTGGATTTATATTAGATTTACTCATTGTAGTAAGCTTAGCGACTTCTCTTATTATCCTCTTGACATCTCTTTCCACAAAAGAACCATCAGAGTTTTCAATTTTCCCAAATTTACTTTTGATTACTACTCTATTTCGTCTCGCGCTTAACGTTTCAACGACAAGACAAATTCTCTCACAAGGTGCAAGTTTTAATAGTCATATCATTGATGCGTTTGGAACGTTCGTGGTAGGTGGTGGAACTGGACTTGGTAAATACGTAGTTGGTTTTATTATATTTCTAATTTTAACGATTGTGCAAATTTTGGTAATTACAAAAGGTGCGACTCGTATTTCGGAAGTTGCAGCAAGATTTACTCTCGATGCGTTACCCGGCAAGCAAATGGCGATTGATACTGAACTATCTAGTGGGAACATCAATGAAGAGGAAGCAAAAAAAAGAAGAAAGAAGATTCAGAGAGAAGTAGATTTTTACGGAGCTATGGATGGTGCGAGTAAATTCGTTCAGGGAGATGTGCGTGCAGGTTTGATCATAACAGGGATTAACCTCCTCGGTGGTATTGTGATTGGCGTTTCGATTCGTGGAGAAAGTTTTGTTTCTGCCATTGAGACTTACGGTAAGTTTACAATTGGGGATGGACTGGTATCTCAAATTCCAAGTTTACTTTCTACAACGGCTACGGGTATGATTGTTACTCGCGCAGGATCTGAGTCTGAACTAGCTGATGAATTTAAAGCTCAATTATTCAACAACCCTAAAACACTTTATGTAGTAGCTGGAAGTCTAGGACTCGCATCCTTAATTCCAGGACTTCCATTCTTCTCTTTGATTTTATTTTCTTTAAGTTTCGCTTATTTAGCCTACTCTATTGACCGTAACGCAAAAGAATCATTAGCCGCAATTGAAAGAAAAGCAGGTGAGGGAAAAGTAGAAAAGAAACCAGACTACTACAAAGAGTTGCGCACAGATCCAATTGAAGTTGAACTCGGATTGAATTTAGTTCCGCTTGTTGATACTAATCAAGGCGGTGTTCTGCTTGACCAGATTTCTAATTTAAGAAGGAGATTTGCAATTGATACTGGACTTGTAATTCCAGCGGTTCGGATTCTTGACAATTTGGAATTGAATCAGGATTCTTATGCAATAAAAATTCATGGTGTCGTTGTGGGAGAAAGTAAAATTCGACCTGATAGATTGATGGCATTGGACAATGCTAAAAAAGTAACGGAGCCAGTGAGAGGAGAAGAGTTTATCGAGCCTACGTTCGGATACAAAGCAAAATGGATTGATCCCAATGATAAAATTGATGCGGAAAATAAGGGTTACACGGTCGTCGATTCGTCAACTGTAATCGTCACTCACCTAAAAGAATTAATTTCTAATCATGCATCTACCATTCTTGGAAGAGAAGAAGTTAAAAGTCTTCTCGAACACCAAAAAGCAACCCATCCTACTCTGGTTGGTGAACTAGAAGATAAGAAGGTTGGTATAGGTTTAATTCAACAAGTTCTTCAAAATTTACTCAAAGAAGGCTTGGGCATTCGTAATCTCAGCACGATCCTTGAGTCCATTGCAAATAATGTATCAAGAAATGGTGATAGCGATCCATTCTTTCTCTCAGAAAATGTGCGTCAGGCGATATCAAAGCAAATTATCATTGATTATTTAAGCGCAGATGGAAAGCTACATGTTGTAACTCTTGATCCACGGGTAACAGACAGACTGAGCAAGGGTGTTGTAGTCGATCCAATTGAAGGACGATTAATTTCCATTCCACCGGATTATTACAATAAGCTTATTGAAGCTGCAGCAAGAGAATACAATCGTTGCCACAGTGAAGGCAAATTCCCAATTTTTGTAGTAAGTAGACCAATACGTTTACCACTTTCCTACATGTTTGCAAAGGAATTTCCTCCACGAAATTTTGCAGTATTAGCAATTGAAGAAATTCAATCGTCAACCAAAACAATTATGGATGGAGTCATCAACGTTCAATCAAATGAAGGTGCACGAGTAGTAACAAGTAGGAATTAACACGCATTATGTGTTAAGAAGAAATTATTATCTAGAGGTATAAAATGGATTTCGTAAAAATTAAAGGAAAGGATATTCAAGATTGTTTCATGCAAATGAAAATGAAATATGGACCGGAAGCACATGTTTATAATCAAAGAGTTGTAGTCGAAGGTGGGTTAATGGGGACTAAACTCATGTCTAAAAAATTTTATGAAATTGAAATTGGAATTCCAGAACAACAAACCTCTAAAGATCGAGTTGAAAAAAAGCTGCAAGATCTAAAAGAACTACTTCGACAAAAATCGGAAGACGATACTCGCAAAAAAAGTCTGCATGATTTAAAACCTCTTGCGCAAGAAGATAGAGCATTTGCCGGACTTCGCTCTTCTGAGAAGGATGAAGCAAATTTTTCCGCCGAAACAAATTCAGCTTCAAGTCGAAACGGCTTAGGTCTTTCTATTAAAGATGAAATCGGTAAAAAAGAAAATGCAAAGTCTAGCACATCTACGACTGAATCTACTTATCTTAAAAGATTAAAGGAAAGATTAATATTAGAGGGAATGAGTTCTGATTTTATTCAAGAACTGATTTCGAAAACAGATAAGCATTTATCTATGATCGACAAGGAAAAGCCTTCAGCGGTTAACGAAAAGTTTGCGGAAATACTTGAAGATAGAATTAGTGTTGACTCTGACTTATTTGCAGGAACTTCTCGCGGCAAACGAAAAGTTATCTTCTTTGTAGGTCCTACAGGTAGTGGAAAAACAACAACGGTAGCTAAGCTTGCTGCGAAGTATTTTCTACATATGGGACGTATGGTTTCTCTTTATACAACGGATAACTACAAGATAGCCGCTATCGAGCAACTAAAAAGATATGCAGACACTATGGACATTCCGTTTTATCCAGTAAAGGACGTTAAGCGTTTACAGGAACAATTATTAAGAGATGGCTCAGAATTGATTTTGGTTGACACGCCTGGTTATAATCATAAAAATCAAGACTTCAACCATAAAATGAAACAATATCGAGAAGCATTTGGAGAAAAAGACCAAATTGAAAATATCTTAGTCTTACCTGCGACTTCCTCCTATAGCAATTTGAGGTCAGTTATGAATGCTTATGAAACTCTCGGATATAAGAGAATAATATTGACAAAAATTGATGAAGCAGATTATGTAAGTCCTGTACTAGAGTTAGCTGATTCAAATAGCAAAGCATTTTCTTATTTCAGTTTAGGGCAAGAAGTTCCTTTTGATATTGTTTCGGCGAGCAAAAAAGTTTTCTCAGAAATAGTAGTAAATCCAGACAAAATAAAAGAATTAAGAGGGGATACAGTAGCTACAAGCTAACTCTCCTCGAAGGAAATGATGGAGACAGAGCAACCTCTTAACACAGAAAGCAAAAGTAGCTCAAATTTGGAGTCTCAGGCGAACAATGGATTTGCCAACAAAGTTATTGCCATTTCTTCAGGGAAGGGTGGTGTAGGGAAAACTGTTTTTACAGTCAATCTTGCCGTTTCTCTTGCTAAAGCTGGGAAGAAAGTCTTAATCATCGATGGTGATCTTGGATTAGGAAACGTAAACGTTTTGCTTGGTTTTTTACCTAAATTTAATTTGTATCACGTTATGAAAGGGCATCGCTCTATACGAGATATTGTCTTCCATGCACCAGAAGGTGTTGATGTGATTCCCGGAGCAAATGGCTATGCCCAATTTGCAAATTTAGATGATAAAGGTCGTAATCAATTAATTCGTAGCTTTTCAGAATTGGATGGATACGATTATATTTTAATAGATACAGGTGCAGGAATCGGTTCAAATACCCTTGGTTTTTCCTTGTATGCAAATGAAGTTATCCTAGTCATTGCTCCTGATCCATCTTCTGTTACAGACTCTTACGGTTTGATTAAATCACTTATATCTATTGATAAGAATAAGAAAATTAGTTTTATTGTAAATAGAATTCGTTCAGAGCAAGAGGGAAAAAAAGTGGTGAAGAGAATTACGGAGATAAGTTACAAGTTCTTAGGGATAAAACCGAAGAACGTTGGATTTCTTTTTCATGATGAAGAGATAGAAAGAAGTGTTAGAAAACAAAAACCTTTTTTATTAACTGCCCCAAAGTGCAAAGCTGCCGAAAATTTATATGAGATAACAGGGGCTATTGCAAACATTCCAATTGACCCATATCAGACACAACCTAAGATGATGGCGTTTTTTAGAAAATTTTTACATTCACTCATCCCGGATACCTAGGAGGATTTTTCTGCAAGTTAAATTCATTATTATTTTTTTTGCGATTGCATTGTTAGTGAGCACTACATGTGGATTCATAACAGGGAATCGAATAATGCATATTTTCCTCGTTGCTGGAATTGGAGCCTTAATATTTGCAGGATTAGGCTTTGGTGTTTACGCTGTTTTCGAAAAAAAAGTCCCTGAGTTTTTGGACTTTCTTGCAGAACTCGGTGGAGGTATTGGATTTCGTCGTAGCAGTGGTGACTCTTATGCAGCAGGAGGAGATTTTCCTTCTGATAGCGAAATCAAATTAGCAAAATCAGATGATTCAATGAGCGGTGATTTTGGTGGTGGAGATATTCCAGCAGCAAAAGTAAAAGACGGAAAATTTGGGGATCATATTGTTATTAGTAATATTGCAATTAAGAATGAGCCAAAACTAATGGCAGAAGCAATCCGAACCATTATGTCCCAAGATGAGCCAGAAACCCCTAAACAATAAAAAAATCTGCCCACCAGAAAACAAATAATTGACTATCCTGAATTTTCTCCGTGTCCCTGTGCCTCAGTGGCAAAAATATACAAAATAAGTAAATAATCTACTGAAATTCAAATAAAATGATTGTAATTTGTAAACCATAAAGAAAATAATAAAAATCGGATTATGTCTAGGCTGCTTGACAAATACAATCAATTTGACGAAACCTCTTTATGGAAAGACTACAGAGTCTCCAAAAATTCTGAGATTAGAGCTTACCTCGTCGAAAAATATTCCCCACTTGTAAAACATGTTGCAGGCAGGGTAGCTATTGGTATGCCTCAAAATGTTGAGTTCGATGATTTGGTTAGTTATGGCGTTTTTGGGTTATTAGACGCTATTGAAAAATTTGATCCTGCTCGCGAAATTAAATTTAAGACCTATGCAATGACTCGTATACGCGGAAGTATATTCGATGAATTGCGCTCTGTTGACTGGATTCCTCGATCGATTCGCCAAAAGGCAAAACAATTAGAACAAATCATTGGGATGCTTGAAAATAAAGAAGGGCAGACAGTAGAAGATGAACTCATAGCAAAGGAATTGGGAGTTTCTGTTGATGAGCTTGCGACTTTGCTTACAAAGATTAGTGGCACATCATTAGTATCCTTAAATGACATTTGGTTTCTCGGCGATGAGAATGATGAAGTTTCATTTATGGAAACTTTAGAATCGCCTGCGAATATGAATCCAGACGTGATTATTGAAAAAGAAGAAATCAAAAACGTAATTGTAGAAGCAATCAAGACTTTGCCCGAAAAAGAAAAAAAAGTGATCGTTCTTTATTATTATGAAGACTTAACACTAAAAGAAATTGGGGAAGTATTGGAAGTAACTGAATCTCGAATCTCTCAACTTCACACAAAAGCCGTTATGCGCCTTCGCAGTAAACTCGGCAAAGTAAAATCAGTAGTCACCAAAAAATAATTTCTAAAATCTAATAGACTAATTTTACTTCTTAAGTAGACTTTATTTTAACTTAGGAGTTTTCTATGAAAAAAATTCTAATCAGTATTTCAATATTTTTAAGTTTAATACTTACAGTTTTGATTGCAGGACTTCTTTCCATTTCCTCGATAGTCACTCCTGACTTTATAGTCAGTCAGATTGAAAGTTCCTTAAACACGCGAGCGGATTTAAAAAAAGTAAACATAAGTCTTTTTTCTGCGATGTCTTCTATTGAGCTAGAAGGTTTGAGTTTACATGAAAGAGATCAGTTTGCGGATAATGCTAATTTGCTTGCCGAGAGAACTGCTTCTGCGAGTCCAGTTCTTTCTGTAAGGAAAGTAGATTTGAAGCTTAACTTTGTTGCACTTCTGAGAAGAAGTTTTCAATTAAAAAGTTTTTTGCTCATAGAGCCTTTCGTAAGTATTACATTAAAAGAGAATGGAAATAGTCTTACACATTTATTTAAAAAGCCCAAACTAGTAGCAGGAAAACCAAACCCAGCATTAGAAGTAAAAGAAGAAGTTAGTTCGGCGGATAATATAAATAAGCCGTTTACGGTAAAGTCATTGCCTATCTCGGCAAATATTGCTAAAGTAGGAATGGAAAATGGAACCATCAATATTTTTATTCAAAAGACTTTGCAAAAACTTTCCTTAAAAAATGTAAATCTATTATTAACTGATATAGATATTGATCCAGAAAACTTAGAGAAGCACAATACTCTTCATTTAATCGCCAATATAAATACTTCCGTTCTGAACTCAGGCGGACAAGAGACTGCTTTATTTAAAATTATATCAAAAGGTTCGATAGTTCCCTTTGTCGCAAAGACAGGTCTTATCAATCCATCGGTTAATTATAATTTGACTCTTAAAGCAGGAAGTTATATAAATGGACTATCTATTATGGATGCTCTTTCAGGAACTCTGCCTGTTCTTTCTAATGCAGGAATTAAGCTAGATGGCTTTTCTAAAAAAGCAGACTTATCGAGTGATGTAAATATTATCATAAATTATTTCTCTAACAAAATTACTTTACTCAATCAAATCACTATTCCAACGCCTAACTACGATTTAACCCTAGAAAAAAATAATTGGGTTCATCTGGAAACGAATGAGCATTATTTTAAAGGTGGAGTTCTTGCATCAAAGGCGGAATCAGACAAGGCTATCAGTGGTGTTGATTCGGCAATTAAAACCCAATTAAAAATAGAAAATCCAGCAGAAATTAGAAATAAAATTCTAGGAAATCTAATAAAAGAGGAAAGAGTTAATCTCCCGTTTACCTCTAATGGTAATATTAAATCACCAAATGTTAGCTTAATGATAGAACTGCCTTCCCTTTTAGAATTTGGAAAAGGAGTTCTAATAGATAAAGCTAAAGAGGAAATCAAGAAAAAGCTTCCCGCCGGGGTTGATGATGCAATCAACCAAGGACTGAAAAAATTGTTTTAACGCAAGGTGAGTGACCAGCGTGCCCAGCGCTGGATATGGGTACCCTAACGGAGGTCGCCACTAAGGGGCCCCCCCCGGGGGCCGAAGGGGGGGGGGGGGTATTTTTTGTTTTTATTGATTTTTTTTATATATTTTTTATTTCTTAAATTTTTTTATTTTTTTTTTTTTGTGTTGGGTGAGTTGTGTTGTTTTTTGTCCTTCCCCGCCAAGGAAAAAAGTGACGGAAAGGAAGGACTTTTTTCATTGACAAGTATCCGTTATATTGGAAAATTCTTTCATGAAGAAGAAAACATCCAAAATAGCAGAAGGAAAGAAAGGCTCCGATTCCGTTCTAGACTCCTCAGATCAAATCATTGAAACTGTTAAAGAAAACTTAAAAAATATTCGGCACAACCGTAAATTATCTCTCGATAAACTTGCCATTCGCTGTGGAGTAAGTAGAGCAATGCTTTCACAAATTGAACAAGGCAAAAGTGCTCCTACAATTTCTGTTCTGTGGAAAATTGCGACAGGATTAAATGTTCCTTTTAGTGATTTAATTAAGGACAAAGTAAGAGAAGGTGTTCAACTCCTTCGATATGAAAACACAAAAGTCTTATTTTCAAATACAAAAGTATTTTCTACCCGCGCCTTATTCCCGTTTACCGGTCATAAGAAAACAGAATTTTATGAATTAATTTTAAAACCGGGTGGGCATGAAGTTGCAGAGCCACATCCTCCGGGGACAACGGAAAATATTGTGGTTGTAAGCGGTAAATTGAGATTACGCGTTGGTGAAGAAGTGCAAGAACTTTCCCCAAAAGACGCAATCTATTTTAATGCGGATGTTCCTCATGAATATTCTAATCCAACAGATGAAGAAGCTTTGATGTATCTAGTTATGACCTACACGGAAGAAACAAACTAATAAATATGAATTTTCTATCGATTAAGAAATGGAGTATTATCATTTTGTTAGTGGCAAATGCAATAGTCTTAAATTGCACTACAGCAGATACAGCCCTTTCTCCAACTAGTAACGAAGCAGATGAGACAAAGAATATTGAACCAGTGGTGGTTGAAAAGGAAAAAGAGAATACTCCAAGCTACAATGAGCAAATTGACTGTAAGCCACAAGAGTGTATTCGAGTTGAATATGATAAGTATTCAGAGTTAGACGGAAAGATATATAATCTAATGGGAGAGAACGCGGGAAAGTTTTTGATAAAGATGCTTTCTTATGACAGTAAACTTAACCATGCTGATTTAGAGCCTACAGTTGATTATCTCCGTGAAATTTCCAAAAAAGAAGGACGTGTCTCTATTGAGCCTTATTACATTGGTCACCGCGATGGAATCCTTTCTGAAATTCCATTCGTGAAGGATATAGGTCTTTTAGGCTGGGATGTCTATGGACGAGTAAGAGACACTATAAAATATAGAAATGCAAAAAACTATAACGCCAAAGTTTTATACCATCCAAAGTATAACACGATTATGATGATTTTTTTTGTTCATAAAAACTATGGAGACGTTTGTAATACAGTTTACTCTAACTGCAAAGAAATTGAATATCTAGACGATGACACGTTTGACCTTAGCCTCTCGACGGCTCTCAAGGAGACAGCCAAAACAGGGCAATCAGTCAAAGTTCACTTTCGTCAGGTTAACGCCAATTTGCCAGACTCAACGCTAGATTTAGAAAATATAAAAAAACTAAATCAATCCTCTAGGCTATTTAAGTGGCTTGTTTTGACAAAAAAAACAGAAAAGAAAACAACTAAAAAAGAACGGTTTATTGGGATAGAAACTGCTATTACAGTTTTGGATTATTCTTTAAAACTATACGATGCTATTCAGAAATATAAAATATATTCTCCTGCACTCAATACAAGAGCTGAAATTGTTTATGTAGGAAATGAAAGCGGTGGTGAAATTAAATCAGTTGTGTTTTATCACGAGAAGAAATAACCTCTTAAGAAACACTGTCATTTCGAACAAATGTGAGAATCCATTTGCAATGCGGTAAGCGGGGTAAAAATCTTATCTTAAAATTCTGCGGCTTTGCCGACAAACGATTCGCAAGTTCGAGGTGACAGTGTAAAGAAATTACTCCTTATTGTCCGTTTGTATTTCTAACGCAACGAACATAATATCTAGTCGTCTTAGATATACTTTGCTCTTTTCCAATGGTATCTAATGAAAAGGATACCGCTCTAGCTGTTGCGCCTGTTAAGTCTTGTTCATTGCTCCAAGAAGACCAAAAGTAATCATCCGGTGTATTTGGAAAGCGACTTGTTAAAACAACCTTCCCAAGTGCGGCTAAGGATTGTAATTCAGGAAAGCTAGGAACTCGCCAGTTCGTATAACCATTTGTCCTGTTTGCATTTTCGTTAGCACAAGAATTAAACGCCTCGCTGCTAATGCCAGTTATAGTTCCGCCCCTCAAGGTCATTGGAAGAGTTGACGTATTACAGTCGTTACCCTCAATATTGCAATAAGCTAAAAAGGTAGCTCCATAACGTCCTTGATCCACTGGAGTAGTAAACGTTGCAGTCCCTTTTCCGCCCTGGCAATCATTGTTGGTTGCTCTAAAAGTTTGTCCTTGCACACATTTTTTCCATTCAAGTCCTGATTTAGGATCAATGACGGTTCCAGTTGCATAGTCTTGGACTCCATTACTTAAGAGAATACCAGCTAGTATCTGATTTTTATCTTCTGCGGGAACTCCATAATAGCTCTTATCAGGCTTGTCTTCACAATTGATAAGGCTAACAATAAATAGAGTAAGAAGTGTATATAGTATTATTTTTTTCATATTGGTAACTCCTTAAAAGATATGTCCAAAATTGAAATAGAAGTTAGAGTCAGCAAAAGGAGCACCTGCATTCCAACCAGTAGTTCTGGTTTCTCTTGATTTTGCCCACTCCGCGTAAATGACAGTAGATTGATTCCAGATAATACGTAAGCCTAAGCCATACGAATATTTATACCCATCAGCTGCATTTGCTTTTACACTACCGAGTGTATCCCAAACTCGCCCCAAGTCAAACAAGGGAGCAATGTTAAATGTAAAACCAGGCAGTTCAAGAAAACGATATCTTAATTCTAAGTTCGCAAAACCCATATTAGTCCCAACGAATCTATCTTGGATATAACCACGTAAAGTTGTTCTACCACCTAATCCAGATAAACCCCCTTCAGTAGTCCACATGTTTCTGTATTCGAAGAAAGGTAAATTTCCAGAGTTATGAACAAAGAGCGCCCTACCCGCAAATACTAGTTTCTTAAATACTTTAGGAAATGGGCTATAAAATACTCTCACAGATCCGAGAGTTCTATTGAATTCAAAGTTCGAGCCCATTGCTTTAGAGGAACGCTCATGCGTTAGCTCAGCAAAAATACCCTTACTAGGATCAGGCTCAAAATCTCTACTATCATAAACTATCCCAAGACGAAGTATATTTACATAGCCACCGTTGATGCCTGTAATTTTACCGCGCTCATAATCTTCGGTTACTTTCGTTTTGCCGTTCACTGTAGGAATATTTCCCAAGTTTGCATCAAATGCATTTAGGCGCCCGTTTAGAATATCATCACTAGCTTTAATATTCGTATCTCTAAAATATGGATCACTTGCTTTTTGAATTGTTCCATCATATCGTCTAACGATGTTATTGGAAAGCTTTGTTCCAACAACGAGACGCATTAAGCCACCAAAGAAAGAATTCTCTGCGCTAAGATTAACTTGTGGGACTTCTAAATCATAGCGATTAAATTTTTGGTCTGTAACAGGAACAGATCCCATTCCAGAAATTGGATTTCTGGCAATCAATGCAGAATTATAAGCTGCGTTATCTAAGTATTGAGGCTCCCCTGCATTTGGTGGTCTTCTGAATGCTTGCGATTCTTGTTGATCAGGAAAGTTTCCATTCGTAACAATTGGCTGCGAATAATCATTGCGTGGATGATAGCTGAGTCCTTTCATAGAAGCCTCACCCAATCCAAAAAATAAGTTGTTTGGGTTTCTATCATAAATGGCATTTGCTCTTGCGCGCCACTTGGTATCAAAAATATAAGGAGCATCCCAATCCAATTGATGATACTGAGCATTTTTTGTAGTAGTAGAAACGTTTAGAAAGAATCTATGACGATAAGGTGTATATTCAAAAAATGGGTCGCCCTTTTTTCCGTTGTTAAAAAGAAAAACACGTCCCCCGAATCCGGCGCCGTTATTAGGGTCACTAAATGGACCACCGATTCCTGTTGGGAACCAGCCTTCTTTTTTCTTAGAGGCATCCGTTTCCGATAATCTCTTTTTTTCATCAATCTCAAACGGAAGACCTTTCACTGGTGGTCTTGCTCCTGTTGGAGATTGATTCTCTTGGTCTTTGCTATCCTTCGTATCTTTTGAATCTTGAGCTAGCACTTGACCTGCAAATGTGATGAATATGAAAATGTAAAAAAAGATTTTTATTTTATTCTTATCTTTCATTTTACGCCTTTTTCCTTTCTAAATTTACCTCTTGTTGACTGTGGCATGAGAATTGATTCTTTGGAAACCAAACTAAATAGTCAAACTTTTTTGCTTAGTGCTGAGAAAAATCTTTACAAATTCATCTGCCTGTATATTTGTAAGGTAAATTGTTACATTTAAAAACCCATGACAAGTAGATTCACAGTTGCAATCCATATACTCTCTTTATTAGATTTGAATCAAGGGGAATCAATAACCTCCGAAGATCTTGCCGTTAGTGTAAATACCAATCCAGTGGTGATTCGAAAAATTCTAGGTATTCTAAAAAAAGCAGGATTGATCCACATTCAAATGGGGCAAGGTGGTGGCGCATCGCTCGCCGTTGAGTCAGAAAAAATAACTTTAAAAGATGTATATACAGTTTTCGATGAAAGACTATTTGTGCTCCATCCTAGCAAACCAAATGCCAAATGCATTTGCGGAAGAAATATTCAGTCTATCTTAACGGAAGTTTTTTCCGATACAGAGAGCGTATTAGTTGCAGAACTTTCTCATAAATCCATCCGAGAGATTAGTGCAGAAATTCTCAGAAGAGCAAAATAAGTTAAAAGGTATCGAAAGATATATTTGCTGTAGACAAAATGTAACTTTATAAATTACATTAAAGGAAAGAATAAATATGAGCAAGAAAATATTAATAACCGGCGCCAATAGGGGATTAGGCTTAGGTTTTGTGAAATCAAGTCTCGACAGAGGATACACAGTATTTGCCGGATGCAGAATTCCAGATAAGGCAGAAGAGTTACAGGAATTAGAAAATAATTTTAAGGAAAGGCTATTCATCATTAGCCTTGATCCTACAAAACTAGATAGTATTCAAAGAGCTGTAGCAGAAATTAAATCGAAAACAAATTCTTTAGATATACTTGTAAACAATGCAGGGATTAACTCAAAGAGCAGTGGTGTAGATCCAGCGATTCATTTACAACTGGGGAAACTGCAAGCCGAGCCAATGCTCGCAATGTTTCATTTGAATGCAATCGCACCAATTATTATGGCGCAAGAATTTTTAGAATTGCTAGGTGAAAGTGGCAAAGGAAGAGTAATCAATATATCATCTTGGTTTGCGTCTCTATCCATTCCACAAAAGGGAAATTATACATATAGCGCAAGTAAAACAGCATTGAACATGCTGACAAAAATCTTAGCGAATGATTTAGCAAAATTGAATATTATTTCTTTTACAGTGAATCCGGGTTGGATGAAAACAGATATGGGCGGAAAGAGTGCAAATTTGGAGCCTACAGAATCAGCTAGAAGTATTTTGGAATTTTCTGAAAGAATAAAGTTGGAAGACAGTGGAAAATTTTTCAACCATGATGGGAGCGAACATCCTTGGTAGCAGAAATCATCTGTCAAGAGAATTTCAGGCTGTGCTTTGTCAGAGATTTGAAACGACCAATAAAACCTATCCTGCTTCGGGAAAATTTGAAAATTTACAAAGTTAATGGTTCAAACAGATTATGTTGCACCCAAAGGAAGCAACATTGAGTTCTACTCGGATAATCGGAGTTTGCCAATTACTCAGAAAAGAATTTTTAAACTGCAAGTTTATAAAGATTTTTTTCGATTTCTTTATTAATCGAAATATCTATAATAATAACAAAATTTTTTACAGAGTAAAGAGCTCCGTCACCATCTTCGTCTATAACTCTAATTCGCCCTTTGACAGTGCTGGGTTTGTCGGAAAGTTCATAGGCTTTACGCAATATTAGGGAAGCCTTATTCCCATGATTATTTATACAGATTGCATATTGTTTCATAAATCCTCTTTATCAATTTCTCCTATTATTTCAAAATCCATAACACCATTTCGCTTTTTGTCTTTTCTCTAGTTGGAAGCTTTTCTAATAAATACCGAAATTGTTTAATTAGTTTTTTCGTAAATTTATTATGAATAGAAACTATTAGTTTTTAGCAAATACTATTCGATAAATTTTAAGAAATAGGAATTGAAAAAGTAGAAATAAAATATTGGAGTAAAAGTAATAAAATAACAAAAAAGCTAGACAGAAATAGAAAAAGCCTAACAATTACCGACCGAGCCATGCTCAACACCAAATGAAAGACTGGAGTAGCAATATGCGAAATACAAGACTAAACAGAATGAATAGAATAGTAAGAAGCGGCAAATGTAAGAAGTCGCTAGTGAGACTTCAAAGTTTCTTAGCCTTATTTAGTTTTGTATTTTCGATATTGTCTGCTTCGTTATTTTTAATACCTAGTTCATTGAATGCACAGGATCCGATCTACCCGATAGGATTAACAGGCGGTGGAGCAAGTGGAAACCCAACGTTGCAATTGAATAATTACGATGCGGCAGGGATGGAAGATTTTTTTCAGGATGCGAATACACAAGCGGGCGATGTGGACAGTTGGGTTGCACTGGTAGTGGATAATATTGGTATGCTTCGTGCATCGTGGGAAAGCGAAGCTGATTTACAGATACAAGATTATGTAAAAAATTTGAATGTGAGTGATAATTACAATGGTGTGGCTAATTACCGTGATGCGCTGCAAAAAGAATTGAATTCCCAGAAAGAAGCAGCACTTGCATTATGGGAAAGAACTGCAATGAAAGATATAAATCTACAATTGGAGAATTATGTAACTAGCTTAACCGGTGGGATAGAAGATGAAGCAGTTGTCAATACAGAGAGTAGCCAATCAAATGCAACTGAGGTATTATCCAATAACAGACTAACACCAGAACAAATAAAAGCAAGCTTTGGGGAGAGTAAACGGGATTGGGAAAATCAGTTCCGTACGTCAGCAGATACTGGATTAAAACAATACGATGATTCCTTAGATACGATAAATGCAAATTATTCGCGCTTTATGCGTCAGCTAGATAATGCGGATGGAACCTTCCAACAGAATTTACAAGCAATTCAGGAATACAAGAATAATGTGAAAAGTGGGATTCGCACTACTGTAACAAACTTAGAAAAATTTTTAAATGAGCCTGCTAATGATAGTTTGTTTGGAGGTTCTAACGGTAAAAGCCGGACACAGGCAGGGCTTGACTTAAATTCACTCATTGTTGAATTTAGAGCATTGCTCGCTCCTAATGCACAAGATGATTTTAGTTTCATACTAACAGAATTATCATCTAAGATGAGGGAGTATTTAGGAAAACAGGCAGGGAACGCAGCAACAAGACAAACTACCATTCAAAATCAAGTATATACTAATTATGTGAATAACGATCCCAGCGCAATTGCAAATATGAAGGACAGGACTGATGCAAAGGAACTCACAGGACCAATTTTTTCCGATCTGAATGGAGCACCGGTAATGAATCAAAATTATCAGACATTCATTGATTATTTTAAAGGTAAATTTTCCCTTGATGTCTTTATGAGAACAATTAATGATTACTATTGTGGCGAATGCAATCTGACCGCATACCAGATTGGTGGAGCTCCGCCAACATCAGGAAGAGCGATAACAAAAATATATGATGCGAATATATTTGCTAGTTCTCATCCCTGGTTTTGGGAGGATGCGGTAAATAACGCAACACATACAGCTTGGGGCGCTAGCAGTAATTATCAAAGTGATGGAGCCGGTTATCTTTACTGGCAAGAAACTTTAAATGCTTGCCAGGTATGTGCACCAGTGAGTCATTTTCAAGAGACCTTTGCTTACAAAATATCTTATCAAGTAACTGATTTTACAGCACAGACAAACGCGGTTACCTGGGGAAATTTTGCAAATCAATTGAACACTCAATTTAGCAACTGGCAAAACAATCTTATCCCCGCGATTAGTAATTGGGAATCACAAGCGGCTAATTACAATAACTTCTACCATCAGTGGAAGAGTAATGCAGATACTTTAAGAGCAAACGCGAAGACAGAATACGAGGCTTCCACAGCGAAGATAGAATCCGATAGATCAAAATGGCTACTAGCGATGGAGAATCAAAAGAAAGATGCAGAGAAAGAGTGGGATAGTATAGAGAGTAAACTCAATGTAAATGAAATGACAGGAAAAGACTTGAGTGCCCTACTCTCACAAACACCGAGCGCAGATGCGATAGCGGTTAATTCCCCGAATGCGCAAGTGAATAGTTTCAATACTACTCTCAACAATTTACAAAATACAAAGTTTAACTTTCAGAGCACAGACTACCGAGATGAGATAGCCAGATACAATTACACTGGTGAAAAACCAAAAGATGGATTAAGTGAATTAAAAAAATTTGGTATAGCTGAGACTATCAAGTCAGCCTTGACTGATCCATTTTCGAATCAGAATTCATATTCCATTTTTAATCCAGAATACAACGCTCCTTCTACGAGCGTAACCGGTATTAACCTTAAAACTGCTTTTACGAGTGCATTCAATGGAGTTCAGAATCTGGCATATGTAAACGGAACAACTGATGCTGCGGACAGATACCAAAAGGAATACTATGATTCGATAGTGAATCAATACAAGTATACGTTTAAAAAAGATGTAATGGATGCAAGAAGGGAAACTGCATTAGATAATTATATGTTATCGGAATTCAAATTAAGCAAAGCCCAAGTGGATGATATATTGTCTGGTAAAGCTGCATTGAAAGGTGGAATAGATTTAAAAGCGGCAAGAACAGCATTTTTGAATAAATTAAGCGATACGGATTTGTTAAGTGCGTCGGAGAAAACAGCATATGAAACAGGAACCTGCTACAAAGATTTAGCCAAGTGCGCATTCATGGAAACAAACAAAGACCTAAAATCCATAACAGTAGAAAACGGGCAAATCGTGATAACGCGTGAGATAAGTGATGGAACAATTCATCTTGGAGATGGCGGTGTGCCAAAAGAAGGAGAGCCAAATTACAATCTAGTTGGTGGTTATCAATCCGGTAAGAAAACAGACGTTATCCGCGTGAACATGGCGAAGATGGGAGTTGTAATACAAAATCCAAAGGATTTATTTACTCAGTGGACAAACGAAGATTACAATGCAATAGCGGATAATTTGGGTGATAAGGCAAATGAACTGTTTGCGTCAGCGGAGAAAGATAGTAAGTTAATAACCACAGGAATCAGTGATTCAGTAAAGCGTGGAGAGCAGTTGATGCAAGTAGCGATGGGAGCAGCACAGTCCGCGGTAGCGAAAGACGAGATGGTGAAGAGTGTAGTGCAGGCATACCTGACCGGAGGGATGGCAGGGATACAGTCGATGGTGAAAGACAAAATCAGAGATGCGTTTATTGATAAAGTAGCAGAGGCAACGGGCATTAACCCCGACTTGGTGCGATTTGCGACAGGAAGATTTGAACAGGCGAAATTAACAAAGAAGATGAATAATCAGGCAGCGGGACTTGGACGTGGAGTTGGTGCTGTGATGGGTGCTGGTGTAATGATGGCAATGGGTCCTGTAGGTCCGTTAATGATGGCAGGTCCACTCGGAGCTACAGCACTCGGTGCAGGAGCAGGAAACAGATTAGGAAGTAACATGATTTCCGGTGGCACATTGCGAACAACATTGAATAACCCCATCGTAGACGCTGGTCTCACGATGTCATCGGGATTAGCTGGCGCAATGATGGGAGGTCCTGCTGGACTGGTTGCAGGAGTAGCGGCTAAGAACAAATTGATGCAAAGTAGTTCTGTTGTATCAAACAACAACCAATACAATGCGCTGCAACAACAAGAGATTGGACTCATTCAAGACGCAGCAGGAGCGGCAGTAGCAAACGCAATCGGTAGACCGGATGCAGCAGGAAACTTTTCACAAATACTCGGTGGACTTAAGAAAAGACAAGTGGCTAAGAAGAATAATGCGAACTTGGGAAAGGTTGCTAGTAGTGGTGTCGCCAGTGCTCTTAATATGGCAAATGGAATGGTGAAGGGTATTGTGAAGAATGCAGCGATAGCCGTAGGGGGAAGTGCCGATACATTCGACCACTTGACGGCTAATCCATTTACTCCACCAGGAACGTGGACTGGTGCGGCTAAGGTGGATATGTCGAAGGATGGGTTAATGAATCGAGTGCAAGAGATGGCATTCGCTGAGTTCTTGGAAAATAACGGTATGGATGCTGATTTAGCGAAGAGTGTGGCGGGTGCTACAAATAATAAAATCAAGGCAAAGAAAGCGAAGAAGGAAGAGAAAACTAAGGCGATAGAGTCTACGGCACAGACAGCAGTATCAGTGGCATTGGCAGCGATAACGGCGGGAGCGGCTACTCCTCTATTAACTGCACTCAATACATCGGCTACTGCGGCTAATACGGTAGTAACTACAGCGAATATAGGATTGCAAGCTGCGATTGGTTCTAGAACTGGTGGCAAATCAGGAGCATTAGCAGGAGCGCTTAACGGTATATTTCAATCAGCCGCAGGTGGTGCCTTGTCGAATGCGGGAAAAGCAGTTGGGATGTCACAGACGGCGGTGGATAATATTGTTGCTGCTGAGAAATATTTAAAAGGGGTAAATGTAAGTTATTCGAAAGAAGACGGCTTCGGGATAAAGGCAAACGTGACTGCTGCTGTCCAAGGACTTGGAACTTCTCTTGGCTTTGGTAATGCAGATGCGATGAAAGCATTGTTTACGAATGTAACCATCGGACAATCACAGCGTGGTGGAGCAACATTTAACCTAGGAACAAATCTCGGATTCGGGACAATCGGTGTTAGCTACACGGGAAGTTCGGGAACATTTGGTGGAAGTTATGATATAATAGAAAGACAAGTTGGTGGTGCAAACTTTAGCTCTGAATTATCCTACGACGGCAAAGAGGGATTTAGCGTGAGCGGGAATGCTGATTTCGGAAATGGATACGGACTTGGAATCGAGAATGGACGAAATGGAACGAGTGGTTCATTAACGATTTTAGGTTCTCAACAAGGAACTGTAGATGTAAATGGAAACTATACGGCTAATGAGAATTTCCTCGGTGAGATTAATGGTCAGGATATTGCTGATTTGGCGGACACTATAGAGCGTCAAAGACTTGCAGAGGAGAATGAGCGTAATCCGGTGAAATCAGCGAAGGACGCTGCTGATGCGCAAGAAGTTGGTGGTGAGGAAGGTCCGCAAGGGCTAGTGGATTTGGTGTTTGCTGGGACTGCGGTTTTAATGACTGCTGCTGCTACGTTTATCGCTGGGGGTGGGTCTAGTGCGGCTTCGCCGAGTTCTCCTGCGGGTGGTGCGGGTAATGGTGGTAATGCGGAAGTTCCTATTGCGAGACGACGGGAGGATGAGGAAAGTTCTACAACGGCTAACGACGAACATTCGCAGGAGGCTAGTTTCTTTGATCGTGTGACTGGTTTTGTGAGTGATGGTATTGATTTTATTGGTAATTCTGTAAGTAATGGCTTTGATTCTGTAAAGGCTAGTGTGTTCAATGTTTTGGGGATAAGACCAACAGCAGTTCCTATGTTTATTGGTTCTATCAGTGAAATAGATTCGAATCCAATTAAGGATAGAGAGTTTGGAATCGTAGAAAATGAACCTCCATTTCCGGTTGCAGACTCTAATCCTCATTCAACGACAAGCGAGGAAAGTAGTGAAACTCCGATTAAGCCTACAGTGAGTAATTCCGAGAATGCTAGAATCGCTTTTATAGATAACAATATCATAAGAAGAAGTGAAGGTTTTCAGCCTACGCTATATGAGGATAAGCGTGGACGAGTTGCAATAGGTTATGGAAATACACCTTCGAATTTTCCATCTTTGTATTTGAGTAAGGCTGAAATTGAGGCGAACACAAGTCTTAGTAAGAAAAATAAAGCAGAATTATTAAGGATCAGGGGGCTACTAGATGATTCGAAAGCATCAGGGAATTATGGAAATCAGCAAGCTGGTATTATAGCGCAGCTACCGGAAAACTTACGTAGATATATCTATACACCAATTGAAAAATATCCGACTCATATATTTCCAGATGGATCAGGAAGGACATACAGGGATTTACATCCGTATTTTGGAAATGCACAAATTAATGAAGGCAATGCAATGGCAGTAGCGAGAAGAGACCTTGATCGAGTAATTGGCAATATGCACAGTAACGGTCGTGGTGAAATGGTTTCTGTAGAAACTTTAAACAGATACCCACAAAATCAAATAGAGCAAGTATATAATTTTATATATTGGTCAGGTGGAAATCCATATACGACGAAAGAAGGAGAAAATCTAATAAATGACAGAAAAGCTGCCTTGACAAGTAGACTTTACAATGCCCTAAATAATTCGAACGAAACAACTCGCTTAAATGAATTGCGTGCAGTATTCGATGCAGTTGAAACCGATCCTGATTTTGGGATGGCTGGTAGAGTGCAGAGTTGGAGAGATGCATTTCCTAGATCGGAAACAACAAAATGAAATACTGGTTAATGAATATTATCCCCTTTCTTATTATAGTACCACTCAATGCACAGGACTTTGTTAGAAATCGTGACGAATGTTTGCGAGAAGAGGTATTAAAAAAATTAAAAGGAACTTGGATTGTTGATAGTGTCATCCATTTTGTAAATAAGAAGAATGTAATTTCTAAAAGTAGATTAGATATTCCCGAAGAAAGGAGAGACAAAAAGCTAACAATTGGAGACGATTTTATACAATGGGAAGAGCCAATGTATGATTTCAAAACTAAAAAGTTAGAAAAACAGTATTGCAAGTTGTCCTCGATGAAAATTTTTAGAGGAAAGGTAATGAATTCTTGTTATAACTGCAATAAAGAAGACTACGAATTCTCTTCTCCTTATGATGTAGTTGTCAACGTGTCCAATCCCTATAGGAAAACCTGTGACGATTCTCAAACTTCTTCAAAATATGATTTACTTGAGTTTACATATAATACTAGACTAAAGCGAATCGGGATGGCTGATTTTTTTCAAGGATTGTTTTTAAAAAAAATGACACCTATGAAAGATATTGATTTCAGTGTAATAGAAAATTGCGATCATAGTTTTCAAAGCTGCAAAGAATGTGAAGGTTTAGTGCGTGAGGATAATTCTGTCTTGAAAAGTCTTGAGGGGGAATGGGAAGTATTCAAGGTAAGTCATCAACAAGAAGGCTTTCCTGAGATGAGCGAAGAAGAAAGAGAGGATTTGATTGGAAAAAAAATTCTCGTTACCGAGGAAGGATTTCGATTTCTTTCCAAATTAGATTCATATTCTAGAAATTATTATGACTATTACTGTCCCTCTAAAAGAGCCTTAATAGTTCATACTACATTTGATAAAGTAGATATGCTAGCAAAGAAAAACAATTCTGAATACGTTAGTGCTGGCTTTACGTTATTTAACGCAAAAGGTCCTATGTATGTTAAAACAAAAAAAGGAATAAAATTCAAACCATTTACAAGCGAAACAAAAGTCTTATACATTGATAACCCATGCCAAATCACTATCTTTGATACAATATTAGTATTCTTTAACAAAACCATGGTGCTCCAACTTGAAGGAGATTATTTATATTTGAATAGAGTGAAGAAAAAGAAATAATGCGAATAATTCTTGTTAAGGCTAACAAAGTGTACCTACTCCTAAGCGAAAGCGATCAAGGCGGTGTCAATAATTTGCATACTCGAAAAAAATTCTTGCAACACAATAAAGAGCAAATTATTGACAATAGCCGCGAGCGCGGTCGGTGTGTTGTGGTAGAGGTAGGGTGTCGCTCGCCAAAATGCAATCCGCAAGACTATTTGGAGGTGGTATGCCAACGGTATACATGGTGTAACCCTCCGAGTATAGGAATTGCATTTGGTGAATAAAGTTTAGAAGGTAATAGCTCATAGATTCTACCAAGCGGTGAATCTTTATTTCTAAAAAGATGAGACCGAGATTGATTGTAATAATTAATATATTCCTTGAGAAGTTTATCAAGATGATGCTCATTAAAAGGAATGACATGATCCAACAACTCTCTTCTCACTGTTCCATTAAATCTTTCCATAATCACTCATTAGTCATATCAATAAAGGGGAAATCGACAAAGCAATGCAATTCATAGCAGAAACACAAAAGCAAACTAAAGATCATAAAACCGGTGTAACGGCAACAACGCCGTATCTTCTCGGAACTAGAATCAGAAACTACAATACCGTGAAGTGGTTCCTGACAGGTCAGCAACCTTCTCATATGCAAGACAAGGTGCCAGAATAGAGGCATGGAATGAAATTAATTTTCTTTTTCATTATTATAATACTATCAACGAATCATCCATTGCTTTGGGGAGAGAGCAAGGAAGAGATAGATAAAAAGAAAGGGGAATTTCAAAAAATTGAGGGAAAATGGAAGTTAGACAGGATTGTTTTATCAAATGGGAGTGATACCTCTCATTTAAATGAGGGTGTGGATTTAAAGCATATTATAGAAGTTTACTGGTTAAAAATCGAAAAAGAACGAATGTTGCTTTACTCGCAGGAAGAAGCTTGGAATGATTGCACTCTTGTATATAGGACATGGGAAAGGCTAGGGCGATTCTGGAAATATGTAATGTACAATAAATTAGATCCGTTTGATGATAAGCTCATATACAAGCCTTATGAAAAAATAAAAATTTTTTATGCAAGATGCACAAAGGAAGGCGGAACGGAATCTGATATAGTGTTTCGAGAGGTTGTACATGTAGGGAGAGCGGATGAAATATTTATCGTATTTGGAATCCAATTCTTTATTTATAAGAGAATAAAATGAAAGGTTTCTTAATTTTCATGTTCTTGATTAGTACCTTATTTGCAGAAGAAGCGATTCGTATACCTGACGAAGAAGTGCAAACCTACCACGCAAAATTTTACGGGGTATGGGTAATTCACCGTTATCTGTATGGAAGTCGAAGCCCTCAATCCTTTGTAATGAAAATTGAGAGGTTTCATTATTATCATAAACATGTAGTCGGGAATCCGCAAAGATGGCTAGGAAAAAGAATACTTATAGATAGTGAAAAAATTCAGTTTCCGGATCCGCTAAAGAAATATGATAGATACCATGATTCTAGAAAATGCTCCTTTAATTTAGATAGTGATATTTATATTTATAAAAATTCCATTACATATATCTTGGATAGCGACTTTGGCAACTATGGTTATAAGAACGCATTAGGCTTTAACTCAAATGATAAATATATACTTTTAGAAAATTTTAATTGTTATGAAACACCTTTTGATAAAATTTTTCTAATTAATGAAAAGGAACTTGTCTTTAATTTTGGTGGAGTTTTCTTCATTGCGAAGAAGAAGGGTGTGCTTCGCCAAAATGCAATCTGCAATGATTACTTGGAGGAGGAATGCCAACGGTATACATGGTGTAACCCTCCGAGTATAGGAATTGAATCTGGCGAATAAAGCTTGCAAGGGAGAGATTCATAGACACGACCAAGAGGCGAATCTTTATTTCTAAATAAATGAGAACGAGAGTTATTGTAATAGTGAATGTAATCCTTGAGAAGAGAATCTAAATGATCTTCGTTGGAGATGATAATATGATCTAAAAGTTCTCTTCTAACAGTTCCATTGAAACGTTCCATAATTCCATTCTGCCATGGCGAATGAAATGCAGTACGCTTGGGGAATATACCGAATCTCCGCAAGAAACAACGAAAGTCTTTAGAGAATATTTTATCATTGTCCATGATGAGATATTTTGGAAGAACTTCGACGAAACCGAAAGCATTACGAATTTGTTGTTTAACCCAATTTGGATTTGGATAATAGGTAGAACGAAAGTAAATGATCTCTCTAGTCTTGTGCGAGATAATAAACAAAGTATACAAAGTCTTAAAATTCCATGTATATGAAACACAAAAATCCATTGCGATGATTTTATCAGCATGGTTAGAAAGAAAAGTTTTCCAAGATTGCTTCGCTTTATTATTCGGAAAAAGAATTTTCAGGTAACGGGAAACAGTTCTTTCGGAGACTTTGAATCCTAAATGTAAAAGTTCCGCATGAATTTTGGGAGCACCATATGTTGGATTTTCTGTTTTGATACGAATAATAAGTTCCTTCAATTCTCGGATAATAGGCTTTCTCCCCGCTATTTTAAGAAATAGACTCTTTGAGATAAATGACCAATAGACTTTGAAAAGATTTCGATGCCATCCGATTATGGTTTCTGGTTGGACGATAAAGAGATAGTCTTTCCAGTTTGCGAGAAATCGTTTTAAAAATACCCAGAATAAAATGAAAGTAAAGCTAGGTTTGATTTTCTTTCTGTAACGAGCGCGAAGGATTCTGAGTTGGTGCTTGAGAGCGAGATTGGCGAGTAAGGAATGATTGGAATCATTGAGTAAAATTTTAAGGAATAAGAATTGAAATAGAATGAATAAAACAAACGACATGAAAGGGAGGGATAATTAAAAGAAATTGGAAATGATGTAAAGAAAAAAAGTAGAAATAAAATATTGGAGTAAAAGTAATAAAATAACAAAAAAGCTAGACAGAAATAGAAAAAGCCTAACAATTACCGACCGAGCCATGCTCAACACCAAATGAAAGACTGGAGTAGCAATATGCGAAATACAATTTTAAGAAAAGTGAATAGAATAGTAATAAGCGGCCAATATAAGAAGTCGCTAGTGAGAATTCAGGGATTCTTAGCCCTGTTTAGTTTTGTATTTTCGGTATGTTCTGCTTCGTTATTTTTAATACCTAGTTCATTGAATGCACAAGATCCGATCTACCCGATAGGATTAACAGGCGGTGGAGCAAGTGGAAACCCAACGTTGCAATTGAATAATTATGATGCGGCAGGGATGGAAGATTTTTTTCAGGATGCGAATACACAAGCGGGCGATGTGGACAGTTGGGTTGCACTGGTAGTGGATAATATTGGTATGCTTCGTGCATCGTGGGAAAGCGAGGCTGATTTACAGATACAAGATTATGTAAATAATTTGAATGTGAGTGATAATTACAACGATGTGGCTAATTACCGTGATGCGCTGCAAAAAGAATTGAATTCCCAAAAAGAAGCAGCGCTTGCATTATGGGAAAGAACTGCAATGACAGATATAAATCTACAATTGGAGAAGTATGTAACTAGTCTCACAGGTGGAATTCAGGATGAGGCAGTTGTAAATACAGAGAATAGCCAATCAAATGCAACGGAAGTATTATCCAATAACAGACTAACACCAGAACAAATAAAAGCAAGCTTTGGGGAGAGTAAACGGGATTGGGAAAATCAGTTCCGGACGTCAGCAGATACTGGATTAAAACAATACGATGATTCCTTAGATACGATAAATGCAAATTATTCGCGCTTTATGCGTCAGCTAGATAATGCGGATGGAACCTTCCAACAGAATTTACAAGCAATTCAGGAATACAAGAATAATGTGAAAAGTGGGATTCGCACTACTGTAACAAACTTAAATGACTTTTTAGATGATCCAGCAAATGAGAGTTTATTTGGAAAGCCAGCGAATCGAGAGCAAGCAGGTAAAGACCTATACTCCTTGATTGTCGATTTTAAAGCATTGCTCGCTCCTAATGCACAAGATGATTTTAGTTTCATACTTACAGAGTTGGCATCTAAGATGAGGGAGTATTTAGGAAAACAGGCAGGGGACGCAGCAACAAGACAGACTACCTTTCAAAATCAAGTATATACTAATTATGTGAATAACGATTCGAAAGGTAAAATAAATGCAGATATGAATACTGTTGATGGCGCTGAGCCTTTGACTGGAGGCGTAAAAGTAGTCGGTCTATATCCGCCAAAAGTATATGGGCAAGACCCATTAGTAGAAATAATTGCTGCTTTTGTAACAGGTGGGACTATGGGAATTGCTACAAGCTATGCGAGGGCTCTGAACAATAATGCTCCCGCTAGTTATGGTTTAACTCAACTCAGCTACGATGTAAATGTAGCTCCGCCTTTAAATGGAAGGGCGATAACATCCATTAATGGAGCAAATCTGTTTGGATACTCAAAAACAGCTCCTAACCTACCCTATTGGGGAGCTTGGGGTATGAATCAAAACTTAGCACAAAATGGAGTTGATTTTACTTGGTTCGGAGCATACAAACCAGGTGGAGCGGATCGATTCAATCAAGAGACCTTTGCTTACAAAATATCTTATCAAGTAACTGATTTTACAGCACAGACAAACGCAGTTACCTGGGGAAATTTTGCAAATCAATTGAACACTCAATTTAGCAACTGGCAAAACAATCTTATCCCCACGATTAGTAATTGGGAATCACAAGCGGCTAATTACAATAACTTCTACCATCAGTGGAAGAGTAATGCAGATACTTTAAGAGCAAACGCAAAGACAGAATACGAGGCATCCACAGCGAAGATAGAATCCGATAGATCAAAATGGCTACTAGCAATGGAAAATCAAAAGAAAGATGCAGATAAAGAGTGGGATAGTATAGAGAGTAAACTCACGACAGATGAAATGACAGGAAAAGATTTGAGTGCCCTACTCTCGCAAACTCCGAGTGCAGATGCGATAGCGGTTACGGATTCTAATGCGCAAGTGAATAGTTTCAATACTACTCTCAACAATTTACAAAATACGAAGTTTAACTTTCAGAGCACAGACTACCGAGATGAGATAGCCAGATACAATTACGCTGGTGAAAAACCAAAAGATGGATTAAGTGAATTAAAAAAATTTGGTATAGCTGAGACGATAAAGTCAGCCTTGACTGATCCATTTTCGAATCAGAATTCATATTCCATTTTTAATCCAGAATACAACGCTCCTTCTACGAGCGTAACTGGTATTAACCTTAAAACAGCCTTTACGAGTGCATTCAATGGGGTTCAGAATCTGGCATACGTAAACGGAACAACCGATGCTGCGGACAGATACCAAAAGGAATACTATGATTCGATAGTGAATCAATACAAGTTTACGTTTAAAGAAGGTGTGCTGGAAAATGCGAAAAAGAATGCTGCGATTCGGGATTGGAATGAGAGTCATGCAAATGATCAGATTTCGTTGATTCCTGCGAATGGAGAAAACCCGTTAACCCATCAGTTAAGAATTGGAAATGCAATAAAAGACTGGGAGAAGAGGCATGAGAAGGAGGGGGATATAGCAGCATTAAGTGCAACTGATCAATTGAATTACAAGAACGGGACTTGTTACAAGGATATATCCAAATGTTCTTTCATGGAAGTGAATAAAGATTTAAAATCCATAACAGTAGAAAACGGGCAAATCGTGATTACGCGTGAGATAAGTGATGGAACAATTCATCTTGGAGATGGCGGTGTGCCAAAAGAAGGAGAGCCAAATTACAATCTAGTTGGTGGTTATCAATCCGGTAAGAAAACAGACGTTATCCGTGTGAACATGGCGAAGATGGGAGTTGTAATACAAAATCCAAAGGATTTGTTTACTCAGTGGACAAACGAAGATTACAATGCAATAGCGGATAATTTGAGTGATAAGGCAACTGAACTGTATGCGTCAGCGGAGAAAGATAGTAAGTTAATAACCACAGGAATCAGTGATTCAGTAAAGCGTGGAGAGCAGTTGATGCAAGTAGCGATGGGAGCAGCGCAATCGGCAGTAGCGAAAGACGAGATGGTAAAGAGTGTAGTGCAGGCATATCTGACCGGAGGGATGGCAGGAATCCAATCGATGGTAAAGGACAAAATCCGAGATGCATTTATTGATAAGGTAGCAGAGGCAACGGGCATTAACCCGGACTTGGTGCGATTTGCGACAGGAAGATTTGAACAGGCGAAATTAACAAAGAAGATGAATAATCAGGCAGCGGGACTTGGACGTGGAGTTGGTGCTGTGATGGGTGCTGGTGTAATGATGGCAATGGGTCCTTAGGTCCGTTAATGATGGCAGGTCCACTCGGAGCAACAGCACTCGGTGCAGGAGCAGGAAACAGATTAGGAAGTAACATGATTTCCGGTGGCACATTGCGAACAACATTGAATAACCCCATCGTAGACGCTGGTCTCACGATGTCATCGGGATTAGCAGGCGCAATGATGGGAGGTCCTGCGGGACTTGTAGCAGGAGTAGCGGCTAAGAACAAATTGATGCAAAGTAGTTCTGTTGTATCAAACAACAACCAATACAATGCGCTGCAACAACAAGAGAATGCATTAATCCAAGACGCAGCCGGAGCAGCAGTAGCAAATGCAATCGGACGACCGGATGCAGCAGGAAACTTTTCACAAATACTCGGTGGACTTAAGAAAAGACAAGTGGCTAAGAAGAATAATGCGAACTTGGGAAAGGTAGCATCGACTGGGATAGCCGCTGGAATGAATATGGCAACGGGCATGGTGAAAGGCATCGTGAAGAACGCAATCATCGCAGTAGGAGGACGTGGGGATACATTTGAGCAGCTAACGGCAACACCATTTACTCCACCAGCAACCTGGACTGGTGCGGCTAAGGTGGATATGTCGAAGGATGGTTGGAAGGATCGGATTCAAGAATATGCAACAGCAGAATTTCTAGAGGCTAATGGAATGGACGCGGATTTGGCTAAGACTGTGGCTTCGACCACGAATGCGAAGATAAAGGCTAAGAAAGCGAAGAAGGAAGAGAAGACAAAGGCGATTGAGTCTACAGCACAGACGGCGTTGGCTGTGACAGCGTTAGTTATAACAGGAGGCACTGCTGCACCTGCATTAGGAAGTGCGTTGACTGGTAGTGCTGGTGCTAGTTTTTATGCAGTGCAAGGGGCTAATATAGCGTTACAGGCTGCGATTGGTTCAAGGACAGGTGGAGTGCAAGGGGCTGTAGCCGGAGTTGTGAATGGAACATTACAGTCATTAGCTGCAACGAACTTAGGGAACATTGCTAAAGGAGCAGATAAGTTGGTAGAGAAAGCAGATGAGATTCAGAGTATGGCGATTAATAACCCGTTAATCGCTAAGACACTGGCAGCGACTAATGTGAGTTACACCAAGGAAGATGGCTGGGGGATAAAGGCAAATGTAAGTGGAGTGGTTCAGGCTTTGGGAGTTAGAGGTGGACTTAATTTCGAAAGATTTACGAATGTCACTATCGGACAAAGCCAACGCGGTGGAGCAAGTGTGAATCTCGGTTTTAATACAGGTGCAGGAACGCTTGGGGTAAACTACACAGGGGCGACGGGAAGATTCGATGGGTCGTTTGATATAATGGAGAGACAGGCGGGAACAGGAAATTTAAGTGCAGAGTTAAACTACGGAGAAGATGGATTTAGCGTTAGCGGAAATGCTGATTTAGAAAATGGGCTTGGTTTTGGATTAGAGAGTGGACGAAATGGAACTACTGGATCACTGACGATTCTAGGCTCTCAACAAGGAACTGTAGATGAAGATGGGAATTATGAGGCTAATAGCAACTTCTTAGGTGAGATTAGTGGACAGGATATAATTGATTTGAATAATACTCGTCAAGCACAACGAGAGGCTGAGGAGAATGAGCGTAATCCGGTGAAGGACGCTAACACTGCTAAGGATGCGAAATCTGCTAAAGACGCGAAGGATGCTGATGCTAAGGAAGTTGGTGGCAAGGAAGGTCCGGAGGGTATAGTGGATTTGGTGTTTGCGGGGACTGCGGTTTTGGTTTCTGCTGCGGCTACGTTTATCGCTGGTGGTGGTTCGAGTTCGGCTTCGCCGAGTGCTCCTTCCAGTGGTCAGGGGGCTGCGGGTAATGGTGGTAATGCTACGATTGCTAGGAAGCCGGAGGATGATGATAATGCGGTTGGGCATGATAATGAAAATCCGAGTAAAGGGCTTACATCGAAAGAATTGAATGATTATAAAGCTTTGCAAGATAAACTACGGGCTAATGAAGATTTAACTCCTGCTGAACAGGAAAGGCATGCTTATTTAGGTAAGATTCGTAATATTGAGGTGAATGCGAATTCTGTCGCCGATGCGAATAACGGTGGTAAGGTGCGTGATGTTGATGCGGAGATTAGGCAATTACGAGATGGCGATCAGGCTGAAATGAAGCGTTTGCAGGATAAAGTAAGAAATAATACTGCAACGAATGAAGATAAAATGAAACTCGGAAAACTTTTTGAAAAATTAAGCACGATTGAAGTTCACGGACAAAGAGATCCAAAAGATTTTAGTTTCTTAGATGGAATAGATAATCCAATAGAAGCAGTCGCGTTGATTAGAGAAAAATATGGTAACGATGTAGCCGATGCATATGCGCAGGGTGTGGACAATCAGAAGATGAGAAATTTCTGGAAAGGACTTGCGGATTCTACGATATTATCCCCTCTTACTGCGTATGATTGGATGCAACATTCACCGAAAGACGCGAATCCAAAGCCTGTAGAACCAGAATATACAATGCCAGATGAAATGAAAGGCAAAACAGAAGCGGAGAAGGAAGCGTATATAAAAGGAAAGAAACTAGAAGATAAGAACGGAATGTCGAATACAATTGGTACCGGACTCGGCGTTGGTGTGATGGTAGCCGGTGGAATATTACTATCGACGTGGGTCGGCGGAGCGATGGGTGTTAGTGGGATTCTTGGCGGTATTAAGAGTAAGCTGAGTAATTTAACAAAGATAGAAAGGACAGTTGTCAAAGAAACAGGAAAGAAGAAGAATATTTTAAATGCGGCTGATGACGCTTTGCCAGATCCTAATAAGGCTAGGATAAATCCAAACTCAGTTGACGAGTTGCCGCCTAATGGTAAGAAACCTCTATCAACCGAGAACTTATCAGATACTGAAAATCCCAATTTGCATCCTGATGGAACTAGACCATTAGATATTGATCCAGAGAATAACAAGATTAATCCTAATGATCCCAATGAATCTAGATTAGCAGATTTAAAAAGGAGACAGGCAGAGCAAAACACACTCAGAGATGAGCAAAAAAGAAAGCAAGACGAACTGGCTAGGAATGAGGGTAAAGGCAAACAGCCGCAGCCATCGCAACAGCAGCAAAGTGGTGAAAATACTCCTCAACAATTTTTTAATTCGATAAAAGATTCTCCTAAATACCCTGAAGACTTTAAACCTAAGTTATTTGGAACTTCAAAGAATAAAGTTAAGGACAAAGAATTACTTTACCAGTTAAGGCAACAGTATCCTGGTGATTGGAAAAAAGTTTATAAAGATGGCTATGATTCAAACGGAAACAAAGTTTCAGTTCATTATTTTCAAAATGAATCGGGAATAGTATTTGACGTAGAGACTCACGAAGGTTGGAGTAACTAGTATATGTATTTTAGTTCTAACGATGAAAAAAGTTTAAATACTTTATTGTTACTCATTTGTTTAGGTATGCTTAATGCTATAGATAAGAAAGTTCTCACCGAAAATTTTGCCGAAAAGGTTTTATTTAATCCAAGATCAGTAAAAATATTGAAACTTAATAAGAAGATTGATCCAAGAATCGCAGATTTCTTTTTAGAGTTTTTAGAATTAGATGATATACGAAGAATTATTCCTGAACAGTATGAAGCGAAGAAAGAAAATCTTAGACTCACTTTATTGTCTTTTGTAGTGGAATTAAACAGTAAAGACGAATTGCAATGCTTTGATAACTTTCTAAAAGAAGATCTATTGGAAAAAACAAAAAATTATTTTGTTAATAAAGAAGATTTAGATGAATTATAATTATTTATTGTCAGTTGATGATTTATAAAAGTGAAACATCTGTCACTCGCCAAAATGCAATCCGCAATGTTATTTGGAGGTGGTATGCCAACGGTATACATGGTGTAACCCTCCGAGAACAGGAATTGCATTTGGTGAATAAAGTTTAGAAGGTAATGGCTCATAGATTCTACCAAGCGGTTGTCGCTCGCCAAAATGCAATCTGCAATGATTACTTGGAGGAGGAATGCCAACGGTATACATGGTGTAACCCTCCGAGTATAGGAATTGCATTTGGTGAATAAGTTTACGGTAACGGCTCATAAACTCGACCAAGTGGTGAATCTTTATTTCTAAATAAATGAGACCGAGAGTTATTGTAGTAATGAATAAATTCCTTGAGAAGCTTATCAAGATGATCTTCACTAAGAGGAATCACATGATCCAACAACTCTCTTCTAACAGTTCCATTAAATCTTTCCATAATCCCATTCTGCCACGGCGAGTGAAATGCCGTTCTCTTTGGGATAATCCCGAATCTCCGCAAGAAAGAGCGAAAGTCTTTTGAGAAATTAGAATCATTGTCCATGATAAGGCATTTAGGAAGAGTTTCTACAAAACCGAAAGCATTACGAATCTGCTGTTTCATCCAAGCAGGGTTTGGATGAAAGGTAGAACGAAAGTAAATGATTTCTCTGGTTTTGTGCGAGATGATAAAAAGAGTATACAAAGTTTTAAAATTCCAAGTATATGAAACACAAAAATCCATAGCGATAATTTTATCTGCATGATTAGAAAGAAAAGTTTTCCAAGATTGCCTTGCTTTGTTATTCGGGAAGAGTATTTTTAAATAACGTGAGACGGTTCTTTCGGAGACTTTAAAACCTAGATGTAAAAGTTCTGCATGAATTTTAGTTGCGCCGTATGTCGGATTCTCAGTTTTGATTCGACAAATGAGTTCCTTTATCTCTCGTATAATCGGCTTTCTACCCGCTATCTTTCGAAATAAATTCTTTGAGATAAAAGACCAATAGACTTTGAAAAGATTGCGATGCCATCCGATTACGGTTTCGGGTTGAACGATGAAAAGATAGTCTTTCCAATTTGACAGAAATCGTTTTAAAAATACCCAGAATAAAATGAAAGTAAAGCTAGGTTTGATTTTCTTTCTGTAACGAGCGCGAAGGATTCTGAGTTGGTGCTTGAGAGCGAGATTGGCGAGTAAGGAATGATTGGAATCATTGAGTAAGATTTTAAGGAATAAGAATTGAAATAGAATAAAGAAGACCAAAGACATGAAAGGGAGGGATATGTAAAAGTTTTTGGCATTGAGGTAAAGAATAAAAAAGAAATAAATATTAGAATAACAATAATAAAATACCAAAAAAGCTAGACAGAAAAAGAAAAAGCCTAACAATTACCGACCGAGCCATGCTCAGCACCAACTGAAAGACTGGAGTAGCAATATGCGAAATACAATTTTAAGAAAAGTGAATAGAATAGTAATAAGCGGCAAATGTAAGAAGTCGCTAGTGAGACTTCAAAGTTTCTTAGCCCTGTTTAGTTTTGTATTTTCGGTATGTTCTGCTTCGTTATTTTTAATACCTAGTTCATTGAATGCACAAGATCCGATCTACCCGATAGGATTAACAGGCGTGGAGCAAGTGGAACCCAACGTTGCAATTGAATAATTATGATGCGGCAGGGATGGAAGATTTTGTTCAGGATGCGAATGCACAAGCGGGTGATGTAGATAGCTGGGTTGCGCTTGTAGTGGATAATATTGGTATGCTTCGCGCATCGTGGGAAAGCGAGGCTGATTTACAGATACAAGATTATGTAAATAATTTGAATGTGAGTGATAATTACAATGGTGTGGCTAATTACCGTGATGCGCTGCAAAAAGAATTGAATTCCCAGAAAGAAGCAGCACTTGCATTATGGGAAAGAACTGCAATGACAGATATAAATCTACAATTGGAGAAGTATGTAACTAGCTTAACCGGTGGGATAGAAGATGAAGCAGTTGTCAATACAGAGAGTAGCCAATCAAATGCAACTGAGGTATTATCCAATAACAGACTAACACCAGAACAGATAAAAGCAAGCTTTGCGGAGAGTAAAGAGGTGTGGGAAAATCAGTTCCATACGTCAGCAGATACTGGATTAAAACAATACGATGATTCCTTAGATACGATAAATGCAAATTATTTGCGCTTTATGCGTCAGCTAGATAATGCGGATGGAACCTTCCAACAGAATTTACAAGCAATTCAGGAATACAAGAATAATGTGAAAAGTGGGATTCGCACTACTGTAACAAACTTAGAAAAATTTTTAAATGAGCCTGCTAATGATAGTTTGTTTGGAGGTTCTAACGGTAAAAGCCGGACACAGGCAGGGCTTGACTTAAATTCACTCATTGTTGAATTTAGAGCATTGCTCGCTCGAATGCACAAGATGATTTTAGTTTCATACTTACAGAGTTGGCATCTAAGATGAGGGAGTATTTAGGAAAACAGGCGGGGACGCAGCAACAAGACAAAAGGGCATATGCAGACAAGATATTAACACCGTATATGAATGATGTTGCAAATCCACAGTTAGCGAATATTAGTTCTAACCCGGATTCGCAAGATGGTAAAAGCAATTAGCATATCAAGATGAGATGTATAATAATATATTTCGTTGGACTGTGCCCGGTGGAGCAGGAAACAGTCTTGAACAAATTTTAAATAGATCCTTAGCTTCCACCAAGAGGTTACTCGAATATTATCAGCAAATATATTTTCCAGTTCTCATCCTTGGTTTTGGGATGATGCAATCAATAACAGCACACATACAGCATGGGGCACAGAAAATAATCTTTTGAAAGATAGAAACAATTTTCACATTTGGAAAGAAACATTAAATGCATGTAGTATTTGCACCTTTAAATCATCAACAGGATGCATTTTATTACAAGATCAGTTATGAAGTGAAAGATAAGACTGCCGAGACAAACGCGGTTACCTGGGGAAATTTTGCAAATCAATTGAACACTCAATTTAGCAACTGGCAAAACAATCTTATCCCCACGATTAGTAATTGGGAAAGCCAAGCGGCTAATTACAATAACTTCTACCATCAGTGGAAGAGTAATGCAGATACTTTAAGAGCAAACGCAAAGACAGAATACGAGGCATCCACAGCGAAGATAGAATCTGATAGATCAAAATGGCTACTAGCGATGGAGAATCAAAAGAAAGATGCAGATAAAGAGGAGTAGGATAGTATAGAAAGTAAACTCACAACAGGTGATATGACAAAAGGAGACTTGAGTGCCCTACTCTCGCAAACTCCGAGTGCAGATGCGATAGCAGTTACCCAGTTCTAATGCGCAAGTGAATAGTTTCATACTACTCTCAACAATTTACAAAATACAAAGTTTAACTTTCAGAGCACAGACTACCGAGATGAGATAGCCAGATACAATTACGCTGGTGAAAAACCAAAAGATGGATTAAGTGAATTAAAAAAATTTGGTATAGCTGAGACGATAAAGTCAGCCTTGACTGATCCATTTTCGAATCAGAATTCATATTCAATTTTCAATCCAGAATACAACGCTCCTTCTACGAGCGTAACCGGTATTAACAACAAAACTGCTTTTACGAGTGCATTCAATGGAGTTCAGAATCTGGCATATGTAAACGGAACAACTGATGCTGCGGACAGATACCAAAAGGAATACTATGATTCGATAGTGAATCCAATACAAGTATACGTTTTAAAAGATGTAATGGATGCAAGAAGGAAACACTAGATAATTATATGTTATCGGAATTCAAATTAAGCAAAGCCCAAGTGGATGATATATTGTCTGGTAAAGCTGCATTGAAAGGTGGAATAGATTTAAAGCAACAAGAACAGCATTTTTGAATAAATTAAGCGATACGGATTTGTTAAGTGCGTCGGAGAAAACAGCATATGAAACAGGAACGTGCTACAAAGATTTAGCAAAGTGCGCATTCATGGAAACAAATAAAGACCTAAAATCCATAACAGTAGAAAACGGGCAAATCGTGATTACGCGTGAGATAAGTGATGGAACTATTCATCTTGGAGATGGCGGTGTGCCAAGAAAGGCGAGCCAAATTACAATCTAGTTGGTGGTTATCAATCCGGTAAGAAAACCAAGATGTTATCCGTGTGAACATGGCAAGGATGGGAGTTGTAATACAAAATCGAAGTTTATTTACTCAGTGGACAAACGAAGATTACAATGCAATAGCCGGATAATTTGAGTGATAAGGCAACTGAACTGTATGGTCGGCGGAGAAAGATAAGTTAATAACCACAGGAATCAGTGATTCAGTAAAACGTGGAGGCAGTTGATACAAGTAGCGATGGGAGCAGCACAATCGGCGGTAGCAAA